>JAUVYN010000107.1 GCA_030603065.1 Pseudomonas sp. | reverse complement strand
AAATAGTTTTGCCGGCTGGGTTGACAGTCAGCGGATGAAACCGTTTAATAGCGCCCCGTTGCCCAGATAGCTCAGTTGGTAGAGCAGAGGATTGAAAATCCTCGTGTCGGCGGTTCGATTCCGTCTCTGGGCACCATTATTGAAGCCCCTGATTCCGCAAGGAGTCGGGGGTTTTTTCGTTGGGGAATTGCCGTAGCCTGCCTTGTCGAGCACGCAGGTCGGGGATGGGGGCGTCGCGGGGCGCGGTGTTGCTTCGGTCAGTCTGGCGGGTGCAACGGCAGTGTGACCTGGAAGGTAGTGCCTTGCTCTGCGGTGCTCTGTACTGCAACCGATCCGCCATGCGCGGCGGCGATTCCGCCTACCACCGTCAAGCCCAGTCCCCAGCCGCGCCGGCCCCCAATCTGATGTTCGCTGCGTCGGTGGTAGGGTTCGAAGAGCTTGGCCTGTTCGTCTTCCGGGATCGGGGCGCCCCAGTTGTGTACCTGCAGGACGACCAGGGCTCCGTTGCACTCCAGGCTGACCCGCACCGGTTGGTTGCGGAGCCCGTACTTGATCCCGTTGATGCACAGGTTTTCCAGCATTCGCTTGAGCTCCATCCGCGACCAGCGACCCTGGATGGGTTCCTTTGCCTGCAGGACGAACCGGTCGCCGTAGAGCGTCGAAAGCTCGGTGAGGGTGTCCGTTACCAGTCCGATCAGTTCCACGGGCTCCACTTCGATGCTAAGCCTCTGCCCCGAGCGCAATTGATTGGCATCAAGTAGATCACTGATCATCGCGTCGCAGCGGTCCAGGCTGTTGGCAATGCGCGCAGAAAGTCGCTGGGCCTCGAGCGGGTCGCTGCCTTTCTGAAACAGCAATTGAGCTGCGAACTTGGCGGCCGCCAGGGGGGTACGCAGGTCGTGGGTGAGGGTGAGTACGAACAACTCACGCATCTCGCGTTCACGCTCAAGTTCGTTGTTGGCCTCACGCAAGCGGCTGTTTGCCAGGTGAATTTCAGTGCTTTGCTCATCGCTACGACGCTCGATAGCCGCGATGCGTGTCTGCTCCTGCATGAACCGGGTTACGTCCTCCACCCGGTGAATGATGTGCGATACCTCGCCGTCTGCGCCGAATACCGGCGTATTGACCGGGCTCCAGTAGCGCTGCTCGAAAGTCTGCGCTTCGCCAACGCGAATGTCGTAGCGCTGGATAGCCATCACGTCCTGCTCGCGGCGTTTCAGAACACGTTCGAAGGATGCTGCCAGACTGGCCGTGCTGTCGATGTCAGGGTGGGCGGGGTTGTCCGGAAATGCATCGAAGATATACCTCCCTACCAGCTGTTCGCCGGTGGTCATCGTTGCCTTGAGGTACGCTTCGTTGGCCATCTTGATGATGAGGTCGCGGTCGACTATCAGGCAGGGCGACGGAATGGCGCTGAACACGCGCTCGAAGTCGAGGGTCGCTGCCGAGGCTTGTTGTCGAGCACCTGTTTCCAAGGTATGGCCTGTTCTGCAGAAGCCGACTGCACCGGCAGCCAGGGCTTTTCGGGTTGCACGGCCAACTGCGCGGATTCGTCGCTGCGCGGTTGCTGTGGTTAACAGGCTACATTATGCCGTAACCTGATGGCTAGAAAGACCTCCGCCCGGCAGAAGCGCGACGAACTGTGTTCAGCCTAGGCTATGCTAGTATTCGGCCGACTTGGCATCGAATAAGGGATTTGCGTGTGACTGACAGAAGATCTCTCGACCAGGAAGGCGAACGCCTATCCACCGGTGTGCCGGGTCTGGATCGAGTACTGCAGGGAGGGCTTTTGCCCCGCTCGGTTTACATCATCCAGGGCGGTCCCGGGGAAGGAAAAACCATCCTCGCCAATCAGCTCTGCTATCACCGGGCTTCACAGGGCGAGCGCTCGCTTTACGTCACCCTTCTGGCCGAGACGCATCACCGACTCATCCGCCACCTGCGCGCCATGGAGTTCATGCGTGAGCAGGCGCTGGGCGATTCGGTGTATTACGAGAGCGCCTTTGACACCCTGCGCAGGGATGGACTCGAAGGCGTGCTACGCTTTCTCATCCGCAACACCAGAGACCGCAAGGCCTCTTTCATAGTGCTCGACGGGCTGTTCGCGCTGGAAGAAAGCGCAGAGACCGAGCGCTCCTTCCGCGAGTTCATCAATGATTTATCGGTTTTCGCCGACATGCAGGGCTGCACGGTGCTACTGTTGACCAACAGCGAGCGCGGGGCGGGTAGCCCTGAGTTCACCATGGTCGATGGCTGGATCGAGCTGAACAGTGAAGACGACGAGTGCCGCAGCTTTCGCTTCCTCTGTGTCCACAAGTTTCGTGGAAGCGGGTTCGTCTCTGGGCGCCACATGCTTGCCATAGATGGCCGCGGCGTCCATGTCTATCCGCGTCTGGAGGCGCTCAGGTCAGATCTGGTTGCCGCCGTGTCGGACGGTCGCATCAGCAGCGGCGTCACAGGCCTTGATGATCTGATGGATGGGGGGTTCCCCCGAGCTTCGACTACGGCGCTGGTTGGTCCGACCGGGGTAGGCAAAACCAGTTTCGGGCTTAGCTTCATCTGCCAGAGCACGCCGGAGGAGCCCGGCCTGGTGTTTGGGTTTTACGAGGATGCTCGCAGGCTGGAGCGACGAGCGGCGGCGATTGGAATCGACCTTGCCGCGCTCATGACATCCGGGGCCGTAACCGTCATGCATTTTCCACCTACCGAACAGATTATCGATTCGCTTGCCGAGCAGCTGCTGAAGGCGGTACGTCGCACCGGTGCCAGGCGCCTGCTGGTGGATGGCGTGGATGGGTTTCGCCAGGCAGCGGTATATCCGAGCCGCTTGGGTCGCTTTCTCTCCATGCTTACCAGCCTGCTCAGGGCGGAGGGCGTGACCACCCTTTTTACGGCTGAACTACCTGAACTCATGGGAGGGGAGCAGCAGATCAACTTCATGCCCTTATCACCGATAGCCGAGAATATAGTCCTGATGCGCTACGCCGAGATCGACTCGCGCTTGCACCGCACGGTTTCGATCATGAAGATGCGCGAGAGCGGTTTCAGTCCGGACGTTCACGAGTTCTGTCTGGATCGGGATGGTTTCGGTGTTCGACGCACCATGCGACAGGTGAGGGCGCAGGGTGCGGTCGATGCCAGCAGAGGCCTCGGTGATGCCTGAATCCAGTCGGCGGACCGACTCCAGCTCCCCCCTCCTTCTGCTGGTTGAGGATGAGCGCGCCCTGCGCAAGGTCATGGAGATGGTGCTGGAGGGCGAGGGCTACGACGTTCTGACTGCCACCGACGGCAGAGAGGGGCTCAAGTTGCTCGCTAAAAACTCCCCTGACCTGATCATAACCGACTACATGATGCCGGAGATGGACGGAGCTGAAATGGTCCGGCGGATCAAGGGTAATCCTCGCACGGCCCGCATCCCGATTCTGCTGATGAGTGCCGCTTTGCCGCACGACCTGCCGGAGAGGCGCCTGGTCGACTGTTTTCTCGAAAAGACCGGTGAGCTCGCAGATCTGCTCTCGACCATCCGCCGGCTGCTTGCCGGCCCTGCAGGTGATGCTGCGGACTGAAGCGGCAGCCCCCGTCGCTTCGTATCCAGCGGCTGCTGGCGCAGGTCCTGGAACTAACTCCCTCTTGCTCATTCTCAGTTCCTGTCTCGCGAGCCTTCTGCTCGCCGGGGTTGCGACAGGAGCAAGGCATGCCCAGGTCAATAGAGGTGGCGGTGGATGCCCAGACGGCTTCCCTGATGTTGAAGGGCGTCGCCCGGCTTGATGGCATCATAGGGTTGTCTCATCAGCCAGGCGCCTCGATATCCCCGCCAGGAGATCTGGTCAAGGTGACCATGGTCAACGAGAGTACTCGTGAGGTGCTCGATCTGCTGCGCGAGCTGGGCGTGCCGGACACGGGCAGCATTTCCATGAGCGAGCCGACCAGTTTCATGGCCGAGGCACATCAGGCGAAGGTCAATCAGGAGAGCAATGAGACCGTCTGGGATGAGATGGCCTTTCTGCTACGCAACGACACCAATCCTACCTTCAACTATATGCTTGCCATGGCGACGGCAGGTGCCGTTGCCGCCGGTGGACTCTGGACCGACACGCTGCATTTGATCGTCGGCGCAATGATCATTGCGCCGGCCTTTGAACCGCTGGCGCGAATTCCCTTCGCTTTGGTGACGGGCGCACGACGGCTGGTCGCGAGTGGACTGTCGTCCATTCTGCTCGGCAATCTGATGCTGATCCTGGGTGCGGGATTCTGTACAGTCTTGCTCGAGAGCTGGGGCTCGCGGCCGGCGGTGCCCTTGCCCGAGCAGCAATGGGTAGCCTACTGGTCAAGTTTCACCTTTGGGGGAGTACTGGTCTCCGCTTTCGGTGCGGTGGCAGGGGCGGTCGTCATCGGCGGGCAGCGAGCGGTCCTGACCACAGGTGTGATGATCACGCTGGCGCTGATTCCCAGCATGGCTCTGGTTGGGGTGGGGGTGGTCACCGGTGACCTTTCCCTGGCAGGGTTGGGATTCCTGCGCTGGGCGGCCGACGCTGTCCTTGTACTGCTCCTGAGCGGGACGATTTTTGAAGCAAAGCGTCGATGGCTGCACCAGGGCAGGGCGCTTAGCTGACGGTGTGATGGCCATCTGGCTCACACTGCCTTGCAGCCCGCCAGCCTGGCCGGCTGGGGCGAGTGGCGCGTAACTGGAAAGACTTTTGCATGATTATCCGATGCATGACCCGAACGTCGCTCTTGGTCATGCGCGGTACCTGTGCTAGTTTTGCGCGTTAGGAAGCTCGCAAAGGAATTGCATTGCACGCCGGCGCTCTGCCGGCGCACGATTTTTTATGGCGTCAGTGACGCCCGAGTGGATAAGTAAAACGTGACACCGCCAGCTCTGGAAGTGCGCAACCTGCACAAACGCTATGGCGACCTTGAGGTGCTCAAGGGCGTGGACCTCGCTGCCCAGGATGGTGACGTCATCTCCATTCTCGGCTCTTCCGGCTCCGGCAAGAGCACCCTGTTGCGCTGCATCAATCTGCTGGAGAACCCCCACGAGGGGCAGATTCTGGTGGCCGGCGAGGAGATGAAACTCAAGCCTGGCCGCGACGGTGCTTTGGTTGCCGCCGATGCCAAGCAGATCAACCGCCTGCGCGCACGCGTGGGATTCGTGTTCCAGAGCTTCAACCTCTGGCCGCACATGAGCATCCTTGACAATATCATCGAAGCGCCCCGTCGAGTGCTCGGCCAGTCCAAGGCGGACGCCATAGCCGCAGCAGAGCTTTTTCTGGAAAAAGTAGGTATAGCCGACAAGCGCCACGCCTTTCCGGCCCAATTGTCAGGCGGTCAGCAACAGCGCGCCGCCATCGCCCGGACCCTTGCCATGCAGCCCCGGGTAATACTGTTCGATGAGCCCACCTCCGCGCTTGACCCGGAGATGGTGCAAGAGGTGCTCAACGTCATCCGGGCGCTCGCTGATGAGGGGCGGACGATGCTGCTCGTGACGCACGAGATGAATTTTGCCCGTAACGTTTCAAGCCAGGTGGTGTTTCTGCACCAGGGCCAGGTGGAAGAAAAGGGCACGCCGGAACAGGTGTTCGACCAGCCTGTTTCCGAACGCTGCAAACAGTTCATGTCCAGCCACAAGTAAGGAGCAGTCACCATGAAGAGCTACAAGAAGGCCTTGTTGGTCGCGGCTACAGCGATGTTCATGAGTATTCCCGCAATGGCGGAGAAATTGCGCATCGGCACCGAAGGCGCGTACCCCCCCTTCAACCTCATCGACAACACCGGGCAGGTGGTGGGTTTCGATATCGACATCGCCCAGGAGCTTTGCAAGCGCATGGGGGCCGAGTGCAGCGTGGTCACCTCCGACTGGGACGGCATCATTCCGGCGCTGAACACCCGCCGTTTCGACTTCCTGGTCGCCGCCATGTCGATTACCGAGGAGCGCAAGCAGGCGGTCGACTTCACTGACCCCTACATCACCAACAAGCTGCGCTTCGTCGCGCCCAAGAGCGCCAATTTCGAGGTGGACGAGGCGAGTCTGAAGGGCAAGACCATCGGTGTGCAGCGCGCGACCATCGCCGGTCAGTGGCTGGAAGACAATCTGAGCAAGGTGGTGCGCGTTCGCCAGTATGACACCCAGGAAAACGCCTACCTCGACATGGCGGCAGGCCGCATCGACGGCGTTCTGGCAGACAACTTCGTGCAGTACGAGTGGCTGCAGAGCGATGCCGGCGCCAATTTCGAGTTCAAGGGTGAGCCGGTGTTCGACGACGACCATTTCGGCATTGCGGTACGCAAGGGTGATCCGCTTCGCGAGCGTCTGAACAAGGCGCTGGCCGAGATGATCGAGGACGGCACCTACGACAAGATTGCCGCGAACTACTTCCCCTTCAGCGTTCGCTGATCTAACAGGCCAGGCCCTTCGGGGCCTGGATTGATTCTGCCCCATGTTCGATTTGCACGGTTTCGGTCCGGCCCTTCTGGAAGGGACCTGGATGACTATTCGCCTGTCGCTGGCCTCGGTTGCACTGGGGCTGCTCTTTGGCCTGCTCGGCGCCAGCGCGAAGATTTCCCAGCATATCTGGTTACGCGGCATTGGCGGGTTCTACACCTCCGTGGTGCGTGGCATACCCGAGACGCTGTGGGTGCTGATGGCCTATTTCGGGACCGTCTCGCTGATGAACTACATCGGCAGTCATTTCGGCAATCCCTATCTGACGCTGAGCCCCTTCGTCGCCGGTACGCTGGCACTGGCGCTGTGTTTCGGCGCCTACGCCACTGAAGTCTTTCGCGGCGCACTGCTGTCGATCCCGCCGGGTCAGCGTGAGGCCGGTCTGGCGTTGGGCATGTCGCCCCTGCGGATTTTCTGGCGCATCACCCTGCCGCAGCTTTGGCGGGTGGCGCTGCCTGGACTGGGCAACCTCTACCTCATTCTGCTCAAGGACACGGCGCTGGTATCGCTGATCACCCTTGATGAGATCATGCGCAAGGCCCAGGTCGCTGCCAACGCCACCAAGGAACCCTTCACCTTCTATTTTGCTGCCGCTGTGATCTATCTGCTGCTGACGGTGATCATCATGGCCGCCCTCCACTGGTTCGAGCGTCGGGCCAATCGCGGCTACACGAGGACCGAGCTATGACCTGGGCCGAGCGCTGGGCACTGATCGAGCGTTTCGCTCCGCAACTGTGGGAAGGTACGCTGGTTACCCTTGAGCTGGTGGGCCTCGCCGTGGTCATCGGGCTCTTCTTCGCCATTCCGCTAGGGCTGGCGCGGGCATCGCGGCACTGGTACGTCCGTGCGCTGCCCTATGCCTACATTTTCTTCTTCCGTGGCACACCGCTGCTGCTGCAACTGTTTCTGGTCTACTACGGGCTCTCGCAGTTCGAGATCGTCCGCGACAGTCCGCTCTGGCCCTATCTGCGAGAACCCTACTGGTGCGCGCTGATCACCATGACCCTGCATACCGCTGCCTATATCGCCGAGATTCTGCGTGGCGCCATCCAGGCGGTACCTCCTGGTGAGGTAGAGGCAGCCCGGGCGCTGGGCATGTCCAAGCGTCAGGCGCTGCAGTACATCATCCTGCCGCGGGCGATTCGTATCGGCCTGCCGGCCTACGGCAACGAGGTGATCCTCATGCTCAAGGCCAGCGCGGTGGTCTACACCGTGACGCTGATGGACGTGATGGGCGTAACCCGCACCATCAATTCGCGTACCTATCAGTACGAGATGTTCTTCTTCATTGCCGGGCTGATCTATTTGACCATTACCATCCTGTTCACCCAGCTGTTCAAACTGCTGGAGCGCTGGCTGAAGGTCGAGGCCAGCCAGAAGCGCTGATGCCTGTGGATTTCGCCGAGCGCTTCGAGCAACTGGACTGCTGGCTGCACGAGCATCAGGCGCTCTGGCGAGGCAGGCCATTCATGGAGCACCGGCTGGATTGGGAGGCGCAATATCCCCAACTTGCGGCCTATCTGCGGGGCCGCTCACTGGCAGATGCCGAGCGGGTTCATAACCATCCCCACACAGTTGATGCACCCGCGCCCTTTCCTGAGCTCGCGGCCAGCTCGCGCGCGCTGAGCGAAGTGGACATCTGGAGCGAACCACCACCAATGCCGGATGAGCGCCTTGGCCGGCATGTGCCGGGGCGCAAACTAGAGCAGATTGGTCATTTTGTCGGGGTGGCATTGGCAAGGCTGCCTGAGCAGCCGGAAGGCTGGCTTGACTGGTGTGCGGGCAAGGGGCATCTGGGTCGCCAGCTGGCGCTGGCCACAAGGCTGCCGCTGACCTGTCTGGAACGTGAACACAGCCTGAACGAGCAGGGCAGGGCGCTCAGTGAGTCATGTGGAGTGGCGGCGCAGCACCTGGACGTGGACGTTCTCGCAGTATCGACCTGGGGCTACCTCGACAGCCGCCACACCGCGGTCGCCCTGCATGCCTGTGGGCAGCTGCACATGACCCTGCTGACCCAGGCGGCTGCGAACGGCTGCTCGCAGCTTGTGCTGTCGCCCTGTTGCTACAATCGAATCGACTCCACCTGTTACCAGCCACTCTCGCAGCGCGCCCGCCATGCACGCTTGCAACTCACTCGGGACGATCTGGGCCTACCCCTCCAGGAAGCGGTGACCGCAGGCCAGCGAACCCTTCGTCTGCGTGATCAGTCGATGGCCTGGCGGCTGGCATTCGACCTCTGGCAGCGCGAAGCGCGCGGTGTAGACGCTTATCTGCCTACACCCTCCCGGCCGGAAAGCGCCCTGGCCCAGGGTGTTGCAGGCTTCTGTCGGTCGCTGGCCGAGCACCACGGCCTGGCGCTGCCTGAACCGGACAGTTGGACGGCGCTGGAGCAGCACGGTTGGGCGCGGCTGGCCGAGGTGCGCAACCTGGAGCTGGTGCCGGCGCTGTTCCGACGCCCGCTGGAGGTATGGCTGCTGCTCGACCGCGCCCTGTTCCTGCAGGAACAGGGCTACCGCGTCCAATTGGGGCAGTTCTGTCCCCCGACATTAACGCCGCGCAACTTCATGCTGATCGGATCGCGTAACTGACAGCTCACTACCAGCCTGCCAACCGCTTGCTCACAGACTTATCCACAGCTTCATCGGCGAGTGGGTTATCCCCGGTTGCTGTGTATAACGATGTTGATGACATCTTGGTACATATGCCGGAGCCACGAACTACGCGGCTTTCAGCGTGTTGATCAGAAAGTGAGCTCTGTGGTTTGTTCTTGCATAACAGGTAGTTGCGGGTGCTTTGTCAAGTGATGAGCGAAAAACAATACACAAGTGCAACAAGCATGCTTTGCCCGGTGTGGCACTCCGCATTTTCCCCCGCTTCGGCACTTTCAGGGCTTTACACCCGCCCCAGCCCCGATATAATGCAACCCGCGCCGGTATAGCTCAGCTGGTAGAGCAACTGACTTGTAATCAGTAGGTCCCGGGTTCGACTCCTGGTGCCGGCACCA
>JAUVYN010000164.1 GCA_030603065.1 Pseudomonas sp. | reverse complement strand
TTAGCGCAATCTGCAGCAGCGGTGTTGGTCTACCGTCGGTGAGACAGCTTGCGCTCAATCCGCCGCCATCACCGTCAGCAGGACCACCGTAAAGGTCAACCAGAAGCTGCTCAGGGCTACCCACATGTCCAGCGCGTCGCGTACATACCGCGGCACCGCATCTGAGCGAAAGACGTGCAGAACAACCGTCAGCTGGGCCGCAGCGCCGATCAGTACCAGCATGGCGAAGTGGTAGTAACGGTCGAAGACCCCGCTCGAGTCCAGGGTGACCACCATCAGGAAGGCAATGACCGCAGTGAAAATGAACAACAGCTGCAGGGCGAGCCGGAGCCTGCGCTGGCCCGGGCTGATTTCCAGACTGCGCCATCGAGTCAGGGCTGCCTGCAGGCGTTCCTTCATCGGCCTTCGATCATTCAACCGCGCAACCCGTACATCGCCTGCTCACTGATCGCGTGGTACGCCGTGACCCGCTCGCGGAAGGCCTCCATCGAATCCCATATCTGCTTATTCAACGGCGTGGCCGCGGCCGTTTCCTCGAGTACCTGCATGGACAGTTCGCGCAGCCGCTCGAGCACTTCGTCCGGCAGCCGGCGGAGCTGGACGCCATGGTCGTTGACCAGGGTTTGCAGGGCATCGGCGTTGCGCCGGGTGTACTCGTCGAGCATGGCCTGGTTGGTCGAGCGTGCGGCCTCTTCGACGATCAGCCGCAGATCGTCCGGTAGCGCTTCCAGCGCCTTGGCATTGACCGTGAGCTCGAGCACCGCGCAGGGCTCCTGCCAGCCGGGGTAGTAATAGTATTTGGCGACCTGATGCAGGCCGAAGGCCAGATCGTTGTAGGGGCTGACCCAGTCGGTCGCATCGATCACGCCGGTCTGCAGCGCGGTGAAGATCTCGCTGCCGGGCAGGTTGACCGTGGTCGCGCCAGCGCGGGCAAGTATCTCGCCGCCGAAGCCGGGCATGCGGATCTTCAGGCCGCGCAGGTCGGCCAGGCTGTTGATCTCGCGGTTGAACCAGCCGGCCATCTGCACCCCGGTGTTGCCACAGGGAAAGGGCACCACGCCCATGGACTGGTAGGCCATCTGCCAGAGCTCGAGCCCTCCTCCGTTGTACAGCCAGGCGTTCATCTCCTGAGCGTTCAGGCCGAAGGGCACGGCAGTGAAATAGGGCGCGGCGGCAGTCTTGCCTTTCCAGTAATAGGCGGCGCTGTGGCCGAGTTCGGCGGTGCCGCCGGATACCGCGTCGAAGACCTCCAGCGCCGGCACCAGCTCGCCTGCTGCGAACACCTGAATGCTCAGGCGACCGCCGGACAACTGATTGACCGTGCGGGCGAAGCGCTCGGCGGTGGTGCCGAGCCCCGGGAAGTTCTCCGGCCAGGAGGTCACCATCTTCCAGCGAAAGCGCTGCCCCGGGTCGCCTGCGGGCGCGCTCTGGCCTGCGGGTTCGCCACAGCCGGCCAGGGCGGCAGCGCCCAATCCGAGGCCGGCGGCGGTTAGCAGCTCACGACGTTTCATCACCTGGACCCCTCTTGCGATAGCCTGCCGACCCTAGGCAGCGCAGCTTACATGGCCTCGAGCTTGGCGTAAGCGACCATCAGCCACTTGCTGCCCTCGGCATCGAAATTGACCTGGATGCGCGCCTGCGCACCATTGCCTTCGTAATTCAGTACCACACCCTCACCGAACAGCGGATGCATGACCCGCTGGCCCAGGGCAAACCCTGTGCTTTCGCTGGCCTCGGCCTGGAACATGTTGCCTCGGGCCGGGCCGAAGGGTCGGCTCACCTGGCTGCCCAGGCGCACCTCGCGGATCAGCTCGGGCGGGATCTCGCGAACGAAGCGCGAGACCCGATTGAAGGTTTCGCTGCCATAAAGTCGACGGGTCTCGGCCCAGGTGATGACCAGCTGCTGCATGGCACGGGTGATGCCGACGTAGGCCAGGCGGCGCTCTTCTTCCAATCGACCGGGTTCTTCCAGGCTCATCTTGTGCGGGAAGAGACCCTCCTCGACTCCGGCAAGGAACACCAGCGGAAACTCCAGCCCCTTGGCGCTGTGCAGCGTCATCAACTGCACACTGTCCTCGAAGCGATCGGCCTGGGCTTCACCGGCTTCCAGTGAGGCATGGGCGAGGAAGGCCTGCAGGGTGTCACCCTCCTCCTCTTCCATGGCCATTTCGTTTTCGAAGCCGCGGGCGGCGGAGACCAGCTCCTCGAGGTTCTCCACCCGGGCCTGCGCCTTCTCGCCCTTTTCCTGTTCGTGAAAGCGCAGCAGCCCGCTCTGCTCGATGACCTGCTGGCACATGCTGTACAGCGGCATGCCCTCGACCCGCTCGGCAATGTCCTCAATCAGCTGCATGAAGGCGTTGACCGCATTGGCCGCACGGCCCGGCAGGCCTTTCTGGTCGAGCAGGTCGCAACCGGCCTGCCACAGCGAAACGTCATGCTCGCGGGCGTGCTGGCGCATGCACTCGACGGTCTTGTCGCCGATGCCTCGGGTGGGCAGGTTGATGATGCGCTCCAGTGCACTGTCGTCGCCGCGGTTGGCCACCAGCCGGATGTAGGCCATGGCATTCTTGATCTCGGCGCGCTCGAAGAAGCGCTGGCCGCCGTAGATGCGGTACGGAATGGCCGCACGCAGCAGCGCTTCCTCCAGCACCCGCGACTGGGCGTTGGAGCGGTAGAGAATGGCGATTTCACTGCGGCTCAGGCCACCGGCGACGCCCTGCTCGATGCGCTCGACAATGAAGCGCGCCTCGTCCTGTTCGTTGTAACCGGCGTACAGGGCGATCGGCTCGCCTTCGTTGCCATCGGTCCAGAGCTCCTTGCCCAGGCGTCCGGCGTTGTTGCCGATCAGGGCATTGGCGGCCTTGAGGATGTTGGCAGTGGAGCGGTAGTTCTGCTCCAGGCGGATCAGCTCGGCATTCGGGTAGTCGCTCTGGAACTGCTGGATGTTCTCGATGCGCGCGCCGCGCCAGCCGTAGATCGACTGGTCGTCGTCGCCCACTACCATCAGGCTCGGGCTCTTGCCGGCGATCAGACGCAGCCAGGCATACTGCACCGCGTTGGTATCCTGGAACTCGTCCACCAGCAGGTGGCGAAAGCGCGCCTGATACTGCTCGCGCAGGGTCGGGTTGTCGCGCCACAGCTCCAGGGAGCGCAGCAGCAACTCGGCAAAATCCACTACCCCGGCGCGGGCACAGGCCTGTTCGTAGGCTTCATATATACGCAGCATGTTGGTCAGGTACAGGTCGCCGGCCGGCTGGATGTGCTGCGGGCGCAGGCCCTCATCCTTCTGGCCGTTGATCCACCAGAGTGCCTGGCGCGGCGGCCACTGGTTCTCATCCAGGCCGATGTCGCGGATCACCCGCTTGACCAGACGCATCTGGTCGTCGCCATCGAGGATCTGGAACTGCTCGGCCAGTCCGGCCTCGCGCCAGTGCGCACGCAGCAGGCGGTGGGCCAGGCCGTGGAAGGTGCCGACC
>JAUVYN010000162.1 GCA_030603065.1 Pseudomonas sp. | reverse complement strand
CTGAGCTCAACCGATATTTCCGGTCTCACCCTGCATCTCGGCCAGATCGACAAGGCCAGCGGCCGCGCATCGAGCGATTACGAGGAACTGCGCATCGCCGGCGGGACCAATCGGGTCGACCAGTTCCGTTTTGCTGGCGGTGACTACAAGCTCACGCCCGAGCTGGTGCTCTCCTACTATGCCGCGGAGCTGCAGGACTACTACCGCCAGCATTACCTCGGG
This sequence comes from Pseudomonas sp., assembly GCA_030603065.1. GTDB lineage: Bacteria > Pseudomonadota > Gammaproteobacteria > Pseudomonadales > Pseudomonadaceae > Halopseudomonas. Next base: position 3,412 of record JAUVYN010000162.1, on the reverse strand, counting down.
GCGGTGCACAATACGGCGATCGGCCCGGGCAAACTGCACACCGATCTGCGCTACTTCGACAGCAACGCCCATGGCGCTAACGACCGCCAGCGTCCAGGTTACGGTGCGAGCGGCTTCCAGAACGCCGGCAAGGTGGACAACACCGCGGCCAGCGCCTTCTTCAATTACAGCCTCGGTAGCCACGGCTTCGGGCTGGGCTACCAGCACCTGAGCGGCAGCAGCCATTTCCCCTTCGTCAACAATGGCGACGGAGCGACCGCCTACCTGATTACCGACTCGCAGATCGGCAAGTTCCAGCGCGCCGGCGAGAAGACCTGGCTCGGCCGTTACAGCTACGACTTCGCGCAGCTTGGCGCGCCGGGCCTGAAGGGCTCCTTTACCTACCTGCGCGGTAGCGACATCGACGCTGCGGTGCCCGGCCGCGACAAGGAATGGGAGCGCAACGTGCGGCTCGACTACACCGTGCAGGATGGGCCGCTGAAAAACCTCAGTCTCTCCCTGCGTAGCGCTGCCCTGCGCAGCAGCGTGGTGGGTCAGCGCGATATCGACGAGACCCGCTTCATTGTCAGCTACAGCGTTCCGCTGATCTGACCCCAACGCCCGCCGCGCGCGGCGGGCATGCTCTGGAGGTTCACATGTCGTCCGAGCTGGTTCGCTACCTCATCATTCCCGGCTGGCAGGGGTCTGGCCCCGATCACTGGCAAAGCCACTGGCACCGCACGCTGCCCAATGCCACGCGAGTGGAACAGCGGGACTGGCTGTGGCCGCAGCTGCCCGACTGGGTGCAGGCCCTTGATCGGGAAATCTCGATTGACGACCGCCCGGTAGTCCTGATTGCCCACAGCCTCGGCTGCATCACCGTCGCGCATTGGGCGGCGCAGGCCAGCGCCCGGTCGTTGCTCCAGATTCGCGCAGCGCTTCTGGTGGCGCCGGCAGATGTCGAGCGCGCCACCTGCCCACTGCCCCTGCGCAACTTCGCGCCGATTCCGCGGACGGCCCTGCCCTTCCCCAGCCTGCTGATCGGCTCGGACAACGACCGCGCTGCGAGTGCAGAACGCGCAGTCGAACTCGCCAACGTCTGGGGCAGCACTGCAGTCATCCTTGGTGGGGCCGGGCATATCAATACCGATACCGGTTTCCATCGGTGGGACGAGGGGTTCGGTTTCCTTTACCGGCTCCAGCACATCGCTGTCCAGCGGCGCCGCCGCAGCGCCTGAACCGCGGCAGGTTCTGGGTACTGCATGCAGGACATCAAGTTGGTATGCTTGCGCGACTGCGACACACCACGAGATCACCACCATGCCAGACTACCGCTCGAAAACTTCCACCTTCGGCCGCAACATGGCCGGCGCTCGCGCCCTCTGGCGCGCCACCGGCATGAAAGACGAGGATTTCAAAAAGCCGATCATCGCCATTGCGAACTCCTTTACCCAGTTCGTTCCGGGCCATGTGCACCTGAAGGATCTGGGCCAACTGGTGGCACGGGAGATCGAGCGGGCGGGTGGCGTGGCGAAGGAATTCAATACCATCGCGGTGGACGACGGTATCGCCATGGGGCACGACGGCATGCTCTATTCCCTGCCCTCACGGGAAATCATTGCCGACTCGGTGGAATACATGGTGAACGCCCACTGCGCCGACGCCATTGTCTGCATCAGCAACTGCGACAAGATCACTCCCGGCATGCTCATGGCGGCGCTGCGCCTGAACATTCCGGTAGTGTTCGTCTCCGGCGGCCCGATGGAAGCCGGCAAGACCAAGCTAGCCACTCACGGCCTTGACCTCGTCGATGCGATGGTGATCGCGGCAGACGACACCGCAAGCGATGAGAAGGTGGCCGAATACGAGCGCAGCGCCTGCCCCACCTGCGGCAGCTGTTCGGGGATGTTCACCGCCAACTCGATGAATTGCCTGACCGAGGCGCTCGGCCTGTCACTGCCGGGCAACGGCTCGACTCTGGCCACCCACTCTGATCGCGAGCAGTTGTTCCTGCGCGCCGGCCGTCTGGTGGTGGAGTTGTGCAAGCGCTATTACCAGGACAACGACGAGAGCGTGCTGCCGCGCAACATTGCCAACTTCAAGGCGTTCGAAAACGCCATGACGCTGGACATCGCCATGGGCGGCTCCACCAATACCATCCTGCACCTGCTGGCGGCCGCTCAGGAGGCGGAGCTCGACTTCGATCTGCGGGATATCGACCGGCTTTCACGCAAGGTTCCGCAGCTGTGCAAGGTGGCGCCGAACATCCAGAAATATCATATGGAAGACGTGCACCGCGCTGGCGGCATTTTCAGTATCCTCGGCGAGTTGGCCCGCGGCGGACTGCTGCATACCGATGTACCGACAGTACACAGCCGCAGCATGGAAGAAGCCATCGCCCAATGGGATATAACCCAGACCGACGACGAAGCGGTGCGAAGATTCTTCCGCGCTGGTCCTGCCGGAATTCCCACCCAGACCGCCTTCAGTCAGTCGACGCGCTGGGGCAGCCTGGATGACGACCGCGAGAACGGCTGCATTCGTAGGGTCGAGCATGCCTATTCCCAGGAGGGCGGCCTGGCCGTGCTCTACGGCAACATTGCCCTGGACGGCTGCGTCGTGAAGACCGCCGGGGTGGACGAGTCGATCCACGTCTTCGAAGGCAAGGCCAAGGTGTTCGAGAGTCAGGACAGCGCCGTACGCGGGATCCTCGCCGATGAGGTCAAGCCCGGCGACATCGTCATCATCCGCTACGAGGGCCCCAAGGGGGGGCCCGGCATGCAGGAGATGCTCTACCCCACCAGCTACCTGAAATCCAAGGGACTGGGCAAGGACTGTGCGCTGCTGACCGACGGTCGTTTTTCCGGGGGCACCTCCGGATTGTCGATCGGCCACGCCTCGCCTGAGGCTGCAGCGGGTGGTGCCATTGGCCTGGTGCGTGACGGTGACCGCGTGCTGATCGACATTCCGAACCGCAGCATCAACCTGCTGGTGAGTGACGATGAGCTGGCCGAGCGCCGTGCCGAACAGGACCGCCTCGGCTGGAAACCTGTCGAATCGCGCCCCCGCAAGGTCAGCACGGCACTCAAGGCCTATGCGCTGCTGGCGACCAGTGCCGACAAGGGTGCTGTTCGCGACAAGTCACTGCTAGGGTGACGACCCAGGCGCCAGTCGAAAAGGCTGGCGCCATATTTACGCCACAGCTCCGCAGCACAGCCCCAGCGCGTCAATCGTCCGACCAATCCTGCCATTCACATGTCATTTGTCGGAAAATCCGGCCTTCTGGCCGGGTTTTTTAGCTGTCCAGCGACTGTCCGCCCTAGTATCAATGCACTATCATCGGAGAGACTTAACCCTCTCCCCATCTTGTCGGGCATGGATCGCAATGGACACTTCCGGGCGCAGGGTGCTGCTGGTCGAGACAGACCCGGAC
>JAUVYN010000018.1 GCA_030603065.1 Pseudomonas sp. | reverse complement strand
AGCATCCGACAGGATCTGTTCCAGCTGGGCAGCCTGGTTGCGCACGACCAGTACCACCGACAGGAAAACCGGGTAACACGGCATCAACAAAACTCCCTTTCTCGAGAGGACCCTGCGCTGCGGAAGGGGTCACGCAGCGGGTGCACTGGGGAGCTCCACGGAGTCGGGCAGTCGAGTCCAGAGCAGGGTCAAATGAGTTCGCTCATGCTTTAAGGACTCTGGCGTCGCTGAAAGTTCCGCTGCGCTTGCAGTAGCGGCGCCGTTTCGCTTGGCATCGGCATTCAGTGGTGGGGAAAAAGCATCCCGGGGACCCAGCGCAGGAAGACCACCATGCCGAGCAGCTCGATCAGCGACTGGAAGACGATCACCACGACGGCGACCTCCCAGCCGCCCGGGAGCGCAAGTGCGAATGGTAATACGAGAAAGGAGTTGCGAGTGGCGAGGCTGAAGGCCAGCGTGCGACCGGCCTCGGTCGGTAGTCGCAACGACCAGGCAAGGCCTCGAGCGAAAAGCGCCATACTTATCAGAAAGCCGATGAACACCGGCAGCAAGGTCGGAAGCAGAGCACCCGCGCCACGCACGGCGCCAACCTGTGAGGTGGCGATCAGGAACAGGACCGTCGCCAGCAGCGGCACGGGGCCCCAGCCGAGGTAGTCACGCCACCGCGCGCCCTTGGCGGTCGCTTCAGTCCAGCATTCGGTCAATATTGCCGCCGTTAGGGGAATGCCGATGAGCGCTAGCGCTGCGAACAGCGCGGAGTCGGCGTGCCATACCCCGCCAAAGTCGGCGGGAGGAAGCATCAGCCAGAGATAGAAGGGCAGTAAGAAGAGCTGCGCAAGCAGGTTGAGTGGAGTAATCGCCATCGCGCGAGCAGTGTCGCCACGGCCTAGTTGCGTGAAGGTGATGAACCAGTCGGTGCAGGGCATCAGCAGCACCAGAGCGATGCCCAGGCGCAGGGCCGGATCGTCGCCCGGTAGCCACCCAAGGACAACCCAGACCCAGCAGGGGACGAGTACGAAATTTCCGAGCAGCACTGCCAGGACGAAGCGGCGGTCGCTGAAGGCGCTGCGCACATGCAGCAGCGGAACCTGGCAGAAGGTGGCGTAAAGCAGCATCGCGAGCACAGGCCATACGAGTCGCTCGAGGTATGTACCCGCCTCAGGTGCCAAGCTGCCAACCAGCAGTCCGCCAGTAATTGCCAGCAGGTAGATCCACACCTGTCGCTTTTCGAGCGTCAGTCTATGCATGGTGAGTGCCTGAACGAAAAAGCCCCAACCGTCGCCGGTTGGGGCTTTGTATTTGGTGGAGCCGGGGGGAATTGAAGCCTTATGCTCAAATATCCCGGATAATCAAGCTCTTAGGCATACTCGCCTTTTGAGTTGGATTAGGTGGCATCTCAGAATCTGAGTCGATTATATTAACCTTTCCTTCGTCGTCAAGGGTCTTTGGACCTTTCATTGAAATACTTACGATCCGCTAAAGGTTTGCATCCGTTGGCTAGTCTCGCTCCCTAAGCGAGCACCTCATTCCCATCGCTCAAAAAGTTTGACCAGCTCATCTACAACGTAACGCACCTTTGGCCGCAGGTGAGATACACGGGGCCATACCGCGTGCACTTCAACTGGTTCGGGCTCGAATGGGCCGAGCACCTCAACGAGCTCGCCCGCTTGGATGTCGTCTTCAAACAGACATCGAGGCATCTGGCACAATCCGACGCCCGCTAAGGCGCCCAGCATCATGGCCTCCCCGTCGCCTATCTGGTGAGTAACTGGTGGAGCGAACCTGATGTTTTCGGAGTCGATTCGTAAGCGCCAGGATAACGGCTGCCCACGCCTGTGCCCGACAATGCAATGATGGCGAGTAAGATCTTCGAGGTTTTGAGGAGTGCCGAACCGCGCAAGGTAGCTAGGCGATGCACAAATAGCCCAACGCTGTCGCGCCAGGCGCCGCGCTACTAGTCCTCCGGTGTCCTTCAGTTCCCCGAACCTGACCATAAGGTCGATGCCTTCTTCTATGGGATCCACCAGGTGGTCGGAGAAGGTCATATTGAGCTGCAAAGCCGGGTATCGATTGACGATATCAAACAGCAGCGGAGCAACGACTCTGCGGCCAAAAGCTACTGGCATGTCCACCCTAAGCCGGCCTGCTGGTTCTCGTGCTCCTGGGCCCAAACCGCTCTCTGCTGAGCCAATCTCTTCCATCGCAGCAGAACAGGCCGATAGATAGGCGTCGCCATCGGCGGTAAGCGAAATTCTTCGAGTGGTCCTGTGAAATAGCTGTACACCTAACCGTGATTCAAGGCGGGCGATAGATTTGCCCACCGCCGATTTGGAAACCCCTAGCTGGTCGGCTGCCGCAGTAAAACTATTGCAGCGAGCAGCCACCACAAAGGTGATGACGCCTTGAAACGAATCGATAGGTAGCATGTGGAAGAGCTCATTGTAGAAATAAACTCTACCGAGATTATAGTTTCAGACTGTTTATCACCACTGGTTTCTACCCTAGCATGTTCCTGTCAGTCATCATTTTTATCCATTGTGAAGAGGATCTACCATGCCCGTCGTACGAGTTAGCTGGTTTGAAGGGAAAGAGCACGCGCAAAAAGCCACTGTTGCTGCTGATATTACCGAGAGTATTGTGAAAAACACTGGTACTCCGGCGGAGTACATTTACGTCATCTTCGAAGACGTGGTGCAATCGGACTGGGCCGGTTCCGGCAAATTGTTTGGCGATGCACCAGACAAACCCTAAAGCAGTCGCCGAAAACGAATGCATCGGCTAGTACAGCGATGCACTCCCTATCTCAGGGTAGACACTCTGCCCAAGACGGACACCATCTCCATGCACCCGACGATCTCCTGCCTCTTTACCCTGGCAGTCAAACCAGCAGAGTTTCCAGAATTCAAAGCGTTGATTTCCAAAATTGTCGACGCCACTCAGCAAGAGTCAGGCACCCTGATTTATGAATACAGCGTGAACGAAGATCAAAGCGTCGTTCATATTCTGGAGCGTTATAACGCTGATGCGGTGGTGAGTCACGTGGACACCACCTTTGCGCCCTTCGGTACGCGCTTTCTGGAGCTTTGCACGATTACCGCCCTGGTTGTCTATGGCACTGCGGATGCAGATATTCGCCAGCGTCTGGATCCTTTCGGTGCTGTGTACATGACACCTTTCGACGGCTTCAGCCGATAACTCATTTCATTTCGGACCGAGAGCACCTATGACGACCATTGCTGACGTTATTAGATCGCGAATTTCTGCTAACAGTTACGATGCGGCACGTACTTTGAGCGATCAAGAGATATCAGACCTGATCGAACTCGCAACCCATGCGCCATCGGCCTTCAATCTTCAGAATTGGCGGTTCCTGGCGGTGCGTAGCTCCGAGGCCAAGGCCCGCTTGCTGCCCTTGGCGTATGGCCAGCAAAAAGTCATGGACGCTGCAGTGACCTTTATTGTTTGCGGTACCATGAATCCTCACAGCTCTTTGCCATCTTCGCTGAAGCCGACATTGGAAGCGGGGATCATTGATAAAGCCATCTACGATATGTGGGTCGGTGCCGCACAGGGCATGTATCAGGATAACCTTCAGCTTCAACGTGACGAAGCAATTCGCTCCGGCTCATTGGCAGCCATGACGTTGATGCTTGCAGCCAAGGGCCAGGGGTTGGTGTCGACGCCCATGATTGGTTTCGACTCTGCTGCAGTCTCCGAGACATTTGGGCTGGCGCCGGAAGATGTTCCCGTCATGCTGGTCACCGTCGGTTACCCAGGAGAGAGCAACTGGCCTCAGAAACCGCGCAAGGCGGTTAAAGACATTCTGGAGTTCGTGTAGATACTCAAGTCTGTCAGCATATCCCCATCCGCCAGTGAGTTTTGTTGCGGGTGGAGTTCTGCTCTACCAGGGTGGGTTGGCGAATTGCTCAGCAAGGAAGTTGACGAAAACGCGCACCTTGGAGGGTAGGTGTTTGCGGCTGGGGTACACCGCATAGATGCCCAGTTCAATCGATTTGTAATCCGGCAGGATTTCAACCAGATTGCCCCTTGCCAGATCGTCGGCCAGCATGAAGCTCGGCTGTAGAGCGATACCTCCGCCTGATAAAGCGATGCTTCGACAGGTATCGCCATTGTTACAGCGAAATGTCGACTGTGTCTTGACGCGTTCGCTTCCCCTTGGGCCATCAAACTCCCACTCGTTGCCGCTAGCAAAATTGGTGTATGCCACGATCTTGTGCTCGGAAAGGTCTGCCAGTTCGGCTATCGGCGTATTGCTGGCGATATAGTCTGGTGATGCGCACAAACGCATGCGGGTGCTAGCCAGGCGTCTTCCCACCAAGGAAGAGTTTTCCAGTCGGGCAATGCGTACCGCAGCGTCAAAGCCTTCCTCTACTAAATTGACCACTCTGTCATTCAGGCTGACCTCGAGCTCAACCTTGGGGTATTCGCGCATGAACTCTGCCCAGAGCGGCGCTAAATGGAGGATGCCGAAACTAACGGGCGCATTTATCCTGAGTAAGCCGTTGGGTTCAGGAGTCACCGAGGAAGCTGCCTCCTCCGCCTCATCGATCATGGCTAGCGCGTCTTTGGCTCGCTGATAGAACTGGCTCCCCTCGTCAGTAAGAGATAGGCGTCTGGTTGTGCGGTGGAGAAGCCGCGCACCAAGCCGCTCTTCCAGCGCGCTCACGTATCGCGAAATGGCAGCTTTGGACATTTCCAGGGGCTCTGCAGCGCCCACGAAGCTACCTTTTTCCACCACTGTGCAAAACACCTGCATCTCCAATGCTCTATCCATGATTGTCTCACCTAGTGGGATTGTTAATCATATATAAGCCTATTTATCTCGTTATATCAAACGATCAAACTGCGTCCATCAAATCAGCAGCTCAGCAGTCATCGACGAGGTAAATATGAAAATCACAATTATTGGCACTGGCAACATGGGTTCGGCGTTCGCCAAGCAGCTTTCCGGGGCTGGGCACATCGTTCGAATCACTGGGCGTGACATCGCGAAGGCCAAGGCATTGGCTGAGCAGTTTCCAAACGTCAATGCATATGCACCTTCGGAGGCGCTGGGTGACAGCGACATTGTGCTAGTGGCAACGGCCTATGAAGCCGCTTCGCAGGCTCTGCAAAGCTTGGGTAACTTGACCGGGAAAACGGTCATCGACATCACCAATCCACTAAGCGCCGACTTCATGTCCTTAACTATCGGCCACACTACCAGCGCCGCTGAAGAGATTGCCAAGGCAGTGCCTGAAGCGCATGTAGTCAAAGCGTTCAACACCCTTTTTGCTCAGGTGCTAGCAGATGGTCCGGAGTTCGCCCAGGGTCAGCGAGGCAGCGTGTTTGTAGCCAGTGACAGCGAGCGGGCAAAACAGAGCGCTGTAGCGCTTGCTGAAAGCCTGGGTTGGACCACGGTGGATGCAGGCGGCTTGGTCAATGCTCGTTATCTGGAGCCGCTGGCAGCCTTCAACATCTATCTCGGTTACGGCGCCGGCCTGGGTACTTCCATCGCCCCTGTCTGGCTTAGCAAGTAATTCACTCTGAGGATTCGCCATGAAAGCGCCATTCCCACTTCTGTTTGTATCCCATGGGGCGCCGATGTTCGCTATCGAGCCTGGTCTGGCCGGTAAAACCCTGACCGAACTCGGCCGCGAGCTGCCGCAACCAGAAGCTATCGTGGTCATCTCGCCTCATTGGTTGACCAGGGGTGAGGTCCGCGTCACTGCGAGCGCTAGCCCGGAAACCATTCACGACTTTGGTGGCTTCCCTGATGCTCTGTACCAGTTGAGTTATCCGGCACCTGGTGCACCGGCATTAGCAGGCCAGGTTGTCAGCCTGCTTACATCCGCAGGGTGGAAGGCACAATTGGACCCAAACCGGGGACTAGACCACGGTGCCTGGGTTCCATTGTTGTATCTCGCACCCGGCGCGACGATTCCGGTGGTTCAGGTTTCGATGCCTATGCCAATGGATACGTCCAGTGCTCTGAAACTGGGTGAGGCATTGAAGCCGCTGCGCGAAATGAACGTATTGATAGTCGCGTCCGGGAGCCTGACACACAACTTGTACGAGTTCAGGGGCGCTATGACGCAAGGTGCGGACTACGTGAAGGAGTTTGCAGCCTGGACCGCGAGAACCTTGCAGGCTGGACACACTGAGCAAGTGGTGAATTACCGCCACTCAGCGCCTGCATCCGAACGCGCTCATCCTACCGACGAGCATTTCCTCCCTTTGCTGGTGGCGCTTGGCGCGGCGGGGGAGAGCTATCGCACTCGTGTCCTGGAAGGGGGCATCACCTATGGAGTGCTGGCAATGGACAGCTACCTGTTCGAGTCCGACGCCAATGACAAAGTCGATTCGCCTGAAACTAAGCAAGGTGCTTGCATACCATGAAACATAGATACGATTTTTCGGAATCTGTGCGCCAGCCAGAGTCCGGCGTCTTCTTTCGCAAAGCGGCTAGCTCGACTAGCCCAAGCGCACGTTTGCTCCTGCTTCATGGCGTTGGCGCCAACGAATCCAGTTTGGCCGCCCTTGCTGAATCGCTCCCTGCGGATCTGGAGATTCTGCTGTTACGTGGGCCTTTGCAGTCTGGGCCTCAAGGTTTCGCCTGGTATCAGGTTGACTTCACGGGTAACGGGCCAGCCTTCAGCTATGAGCAATCCGAGGCCGGCCGAAAGTTATTGAAGCGCTTTATCGAAGTTCTTCCGCCTTTACCCACTGTGGTAGCCGGATTCAGTCAGGGCGGAATTATGAGCGCCAGCCTTGGTTTAACCGAGCCTGAGCTAGTCGCTGGATTTGGCGTGCTGAGCGGAAGGATGCTGCGAGAGATCGATTCGCAGATTGCATCGAAAGACCGGCTCAAATCGGTATCGGGTTTTATCGCGCATGGCGTTCAGGACGGAGTGCTTCCTGTCGACTGGGCGAAAGAGGCAGACGCCTGGCTGGACAGGATCGGGGTACAGCACGATACACATTTCTACGACATGGCCCACGAAATCGTCGCTGCCGAAATGGCTGACTTTTCACGGTGGCTCACAAAAACACTAGCGCTGTCCAACTCAAAACAGGAAACACATCATGATTGATTCACGTACTGCGCCCTACGCAGCTTTAGTGCTGCGTCTGACCCTCGGCATCATGTTTGTTGCACACGGTCTGACCAAAGTACTGGTCTTTACACCGGCAGGCACTGTGGGCTTTTTCGAGTCCATCGGCTTCCCGGGGTTTCTCGCGTATCCAGTCATGGCATTCGAGGTGATCGGCGGTTTGATGCTGATATTCGGGGTTTACACCCGCTGGGTGGCAGCCTTGGCAGTTGTCCAGCTTTTCGTTGCGGCGACTGTGCATTTTGGCAACGGCTGGAGCTTCACCAATGCCAACGGCGGCTGGGAGTATCCGATTTACCTGTCCGCTACCGCTCTGGTCGTGGCATTACTCGGTGACGGTATCTTCGCGGTAAAACCGTCTCGCGCATAATCAATAAAAGATTATGATTTAAAAAGGAGTTGGTTATTTACGAGATATTATTGCCTCGAAAATAGAAATAGATCGTACCTCGTCACGGGGCTTAATAATTTACTCCGAACCCTAAACTTCGCCACACACATAAAGCCACTTACTTTCGGGGGAGTATCTCGCCCTGGCGAGTTGAGATAAGTGGCCTTCAGTTCAGGAGCTTTCATAGTGAAACGACTACTCAGAATCGCAGCCTTGATCACCGTGGTGTGCAGCGGTCAGCTTCTAGCCGACTCTGCGGTGTCCGTCCTTGGTGAGGATTATACTTTTCCTGCGAAAATAGAGGGGCTGCCGGCCCGTATATCAGATTTCGAAGGTCTACAGATAAACTCTTTCCAAACTAGTGATGGCGTAAAATTGTCTTATTGGGAGGCCGGGGAAGGTGAGCCGCTGATATTCCTTCCGGGCTGGTCCGCGGGTGGCGCAGAGCATATAAACCTGCTGTACATGCTCAGCAAGAAATATCATGTATTTGTACTAGGGAACGTCTGAAAAAGACTTTCTAAAACGGTAAAATGGCGCAGCCCATTTTCGAGATCACCGCATGAAACAGATGAGCTTCGCTGACGCCGAATACGCCGGAAAACGTAAGCAGACCCGCCGTGAGCGCTTCCTGATCGAAATGGATCAGGTTGTCCCCTGGAAGCCATTGCTGGCATTGATCGAGCCCCATTATCCCAAGGGTGAAGGTGGGCGCCCTGCCTATCCGCTGGAAGCCATGCTGCGGGTTCATCTGATGCAGAACTGGTTTGGCTACAGCGATCCGGCGATGGAAGAGGCCCTGTATGAAACGACCATCTTGCGGCATTTTGCGGGCTTGCAGCTAGATCGCATCCCCGACGAAACCACCATCCTCAACTTCCGTCGCTTGCTGGAACGCCACGGCATGTCCACCGCGTTGTTCGAGGTGGTGAACCGTTACCTGGGTGAACATGGGCTAATGCTCCGCCAAGGGACCATAGTCGATGCAACCATCATTCATGCACCCAGTTCGACCAAGAATGCAGACGGAAAGCGTGATCCCGAGATGCACCAGACAAAGAAAGGCAATCAGTACTATTTCGGCATGAAGGCGCACATCGGTGTGGATGCTGACACAGGTCTGGTTCACAGCCTCGCCGGTACCCCAGCCAACGCTGCAGACGTCACGCAGGTCGACAAGTTGCTGCATGGCGAAGAAACCCATGTGTGCGGTGACGCTGGCTATACCGGCGTCCAGAAACGTGACGAACACAAAGAGCGCAAGCAGGTGATCTGGTCAATCGCCATGCGCCCCGGCAAGCTGAGATCGCTGAGTAAAACCAAGCTGATCGAAAAAGGGTTGCGTGGTATCGAGCGCGCCAAGGCCAGTACGCGAGCCAAGGTTGAGCACCCGTTCAGGGTGATCAAATGCCAGTTCGGATTTACCAAGGTGCGCTACAAGGGTCTGGCCAAAAACACAGCCCAACTGCATACCTTGTTTGCATTGGCCAATTTATGGATGGCCAGGAAACAACTATTGAGAGCGGGATAAATCCGCCCGGAATTCCGGGTATGACGGCCTGTTCGGCCTAATATCGGGCAAATAGGCATGAGAGCGTGACCGGTGCGATGAAAATCGTTCTGGAAATGATTTTTTTAGCTAAGCGGTCATGATGGCTGCCGATATGGTCGCTACTTCAGACCTTCCTTAGGTTCACCCGAGCTCCCATCGATCTGAGTTCATGTCCCTCACTTCTCAATATTATCGAGGCGATGCTTGCCGAGGTATCCGAGGCGCAGGAGGAGGACATCAGTCCACTGTACGGGCCCTACACGGACATAATTTTGAAGAAACTACTCAAGATATTTCCCAGCAACTGGTCCGGGAGGCCACAGGGACAGTCATGCAGTGCAGCGCTAACTCACATGCTGGGCTATATCGAACGCAATTGTCGCAACGATATCGATATCGAAGAGCTCGCATCGGTTTCGAATATGAGCGAGAGGTCGATCTACAACGCCTTTTCCAAAGCGTTTGCAACCACACCCAAGTGCTACATCAAGCAGCTCAAACTGCATAAGCTGCGAGAGGATCTAATTCAGGGCAAATGTCGCAACGTGACAGAAATTGCGCTGGACTACGGGTTCAGTCATCTGGGGCGGTTTTCTTCGGATTACCGAAAGGCTTTTGGTGAATTGCCGTCTGAAACCCTGAGAATGGCCGGTTAGCCTTCGGCGGTGTTGTTTTTCTGCAAACCGCAGACCTGCCGAGTGATAAGCTCGCTGCATTCCCGGACCTTTTCGAACAGGTAAGAGCCCTCGCTGATATCGGTGTCCAGATCAAGCCCTAACAAGGTGATTACGGTGACGATCCGGGCGTTTATATCGAATACCGGCATGCTCAAAACGTTGATCTCTGGCAGATAGTCACTGAAGAACGCGCAATAGTTGTCGCGCTTGATTGAGTCCAGGTGCGGCTGCAGTTCTTCTCGGGTGACCGGCCTGCCCCTGTGCTTGGGCAGGGTCCGGGAGCTCTTGTAATAATGATCTACCAGCTGCTTGCGTCGACTTTCAGGGAGATGGGCAAGAAATATCCGGCCCGAAGCGGAGTTCAGGGGAGACAGCTCAGCACCGAGCCGAACGTTCACCGAAATAGGCTGACTCGAATCCAGCCATTTGATGACTAGTGGCCCGTTTCCGTTCCACACGGTCACAGACAGGGTCTTGTCGATCTGCTGGTTGAGCCGATCAACCGCGTCGTAGGACAGCTGGATCGGGTTTATCCTTCGCAATGCCGAAATGCCCAAAGTCAGGCTGGAATTACCCAGGGTGTACTGGGTCTGGTTCACCTGGTTTATGAATCCCTCCCGTAGCAAGCTCACGAGATATTTATGCGCCCGACTGGGGGACAAGCCCAATGCACCTGACAGTTCTTTAAGAGAAGGTGGTTTGGGTGCTGACGAGATGTAATTGAGAATACTGAGGCCAATCTCCAGCGAGCCAATGCCCTGTCGCTTGGGGCTTTCTTCGACCATGTGCTTTTCCGTTCCAGGTGACTGCAGTGCGTGCATCACACCGCCAGGCCAGATCGTTGCATTCGCGCCGATCTGTCTGCGGGGGTAATGCTCAGGATACCAATTCTTCCAATCCAGATCAGAATTTGTACTTTGCCATCAGTTCAACCTGCTGGCCGTCGGGTAGCAGCGGACCGAACGCCAGGTTGTATTTCCGCCATTCAACGCCGACGTCGATGTCTGGCGTCATGCTGTGTATCAGGTTGGCGCGATAGGCTCGGTAGCTCGTGTCTGCCTCGTCATCCACGTCCACTGCTGTGTACGCTACGTTCGTTCTCCAGGTGTTGTTGATGACGTAACGGAAGCCGACATCGAATCCTTTCTGGCTGACGGAGTCGCCGTTTTCCACATCGGGTGCTGCCAGGCTGTTGTTGACGCCAACACCAGTGAATGCCCCAAGCCCATCGCCGTAATGGGCATTCAGGTTAAAGCTATGGGGTCCGATCATGAACTTCGATCCCAGAGCGCCACCGGCCACAAAATCCCCGTTCACGATTTCGCGCCCAGAGGCCGTCAGAATGATGCTGTGGCCGCCATCCAGCTTCAGGCTGTAGTTGACTGCGAGGTCAGGAATCTCCGCATCGTTGTTGACCGGATCCTGAGCCGTGAATCTTAAACCTGCCACCTCGTGGCTGATGAGATTGGTGCGGAAGTTAAAGCCGCCCAAGGTGCCTCGCGGTCCACCCAGAAAATCCAGGTAATCATGGTAGGCGACGCTCCAGAACTGGCCCGTCCAGGTTTGCCCGACGGTGGTCTGATTGATCTTGATGAACGCGTGGCGTAGTCGCAAGTCGCTGGTTTCACCCGGGTAGCTGCCGCCGTAAAAGTCCCCTTCGATAAAGCCGACAATGGAATGCCCGTGCTGCTGGGTTTCGGCCTTGAGGTTTATTCGGGTTTCGTTGGCGCGGCCAAAGATGCGGGAGTCGCCCCCATCAACTTTTTCATAAAGCCCTTCAGCTTTCACATAGCCGCCTATGCTGAAAGTGGTGTCATTGAAGGTGCCGATTTCGAGTGCATGGATTGTTGGGGCGGCGCTGAAGCCGGTAGCAAGGGTCAGGGCCAGTAGTGAGTTGCGATAGTTCATGTGCATTTTCTCCTTATTGTTTTTGCACATGAACTATCGATGATTCAGATGAAGGCAAATATCCGAGAAATGAACACCTTTATCCGTTTCTTGTAAATTTAGACACTGAGCGCGGATTCGACTTTTTCGATGTTCTGTTGAAGCTCGGCAGAGGTGCCGTTGAAGTGAACACTACCTTTTACAACGACCACGTGGCGGTCACAGAGCTTTGTCAGTGCTTTGATGTTCTTGTCGACAATAAGCGTGGAGATACCTGAGTCTCG
Source organism: Pseudomonas sp. (assembly GCA_030603065.1). Taxonomy (GTDB): domain Bacteria; phylum Pseudomonadota; class Gammaproteobacteria; order Pseudomonadales; family Pseudomonadaceae; genus Halopseudomonas. The sequence goes on along the minus strand of JAUVYN010000018.1, from coordinate 35,811 downwards.
TATGGTCGCGATAACGTTCCAGATATCCTGACGAATCAGTGGTGCGAGGCCCTCGGTTGCCTCATCCAGTATCATCAATCGCGGATTCGTGACCAACGCACGGCCAATGGCGAGCATCTGCTGTTCTCCACCGGACAGCTCTGTGCCCAGGTTGGTCAGACGCTCCTGAAGACGGGGGAAGGTCTCCATGACGCGGTCGAAGTCCCAACTGGTTCTGCCATTGCTGTCCGGCCTGGCGGCCATCAGCAGGTGTTCCTTTACGGTGAGGTTATGAAACATGCCGCGACCTTCCGGTACATAGGCTATATCCCGGCGCATACGCTTCCAGGTCGGTAGCTTGCCGATGTCTTCGCCATCGAAATAGATCTCGCCACTGCGGGGGCCGACTATGCCTAGAATGGACTTGAGTGTGGTCGTCTTTCCCATGCCGTTACGCCCCATCAGGCTCATGGACTCGCCCTTGTCGAGGCGGAATGACAGGTCGTGAAGCACGTGGCTGCGGCCGTATAGAGTATTGAGGCTCTTGACCTCCAGAAGGGGGGTATTCATGCGTGCTCCTCTTCTTCCTTGCCCAGATAGGCTTCTTTCACCCGGGGCTCGTTGCGCACCTGCTCTACGGTTCCTGTAATCAGGTGGGAGCCGTTATCCAGCACCGTCAGTTGGTCCGAAAGCTCGAAGATGGCGTCCATGTCGTGTTCGACCAGCACAATGCAGTAGGTTTTTTTGAGTTCCTTGAGTAGCTCGATAATGCGCTGCGACTCATCGTGACCCATGCCTGCCATGGGCTCATCCAGCAACAGGATGCATGGATCCGTTGCTAGCACCATGGCGAGCTCCAGTTGCCGTTGCTCGCCGTAGGAAATCTCTGCTGCGATAGTGTTTGCCCTTGTGGCAAGCCCTACCTGGTCGAGTGCTTTTTTTGCTGCAGCTATAACCAGCTGGTTGCCGTGACGGGAGGCGAACAGGTTGAAGCTTCCGGTGAAACGGCGCTGCGCTGCTACCGAACAATTCTCCAGGCACGTCACGTCTGGATAGATGTTGGTTTTCTGAAAGCTGCGGCCGATGCCCCGACGGGCGAATTTCCAGGGTTTTGCGCCTTCGATCCGTTCCCCCTTGTGGAAGATGCAGCCGCCAGTGGGTTTGAGCGTGCCGCACAAAAGGTTCAGCAGGGTGCTTTTTCCGGCGCCGTTGGGACCGACCACACCATGCAGCTGCTTGTCATGAAACTTGAGAGAAATATCATTGACGGCTTTTATGCCCCCCCAATGTTTGCTGAGCGACTCGGTTGAAAGGATGATGTCGTTGACCATGATTATTTCTCCAGCAGCTTTTCAAGATACCCGGCCAGACCTTTGCGTAGCAGCAGAACCATCAGAATGATGGCGCCGCCCATGAACAGCATCCAATCGGTCGTCATGTGTTCGAAAAGGTAATGCAGGCTTTCGTAGGCGATGGTGCCGAGAATCGCGCCGTAGATGGTCCCCATGCCGCCCAGTATGAGCATCACCAGCGCCGTGCCAGACATTTCCCAAGTCATGAACTGCGGGTTCACGTACCCGTATTGCAGAGCGAACAACAGGCCGGCATAAGCTGCCAGCATGCTGCCGACGACGTAGCTGATCAGACGGAAGGCAAAAATGTTGTAGCCGAGTGCTTCGGTGCGTTGTGGATTGATGCGACTGGCCTCGACGATGCGTCCGAAGCGCGAACGCAGGACGATCTTGATCGAGAGGAGGGTAATCAATACGGCGAACAGCGCGAGGTAATAAAAGTGCGATGGGTTATCCAGATCCAGAAAGCTGATTCCAAAAATGGTCGTTTCCGGCTTCATGAAGATGAACAGACCGTCGTCGCCACCAAACTCCAATGAATCGAAGAAGAAGTAATAGACCATCTGCGACATGGCCAGCGTAATCATGATGAAGTAGATGCCGGAGGTGCGAAGCACCACCGCGCCGACGACCAGCGCAATCAACGCGTTGATGGCCATGATGTAGAAGGCATAGACCCAGAAATTAACGGCTTCGTATTCCGGGGCAAGGATGGCAAACAGGTAACCTCCTAGCCCATAGAAAAGCGCGTGCCCCAAGGTTACCAGCCCAACGCGGCCCACCAGAAAATCAAGGGACATTACGAATATTGTCAGGATCAGGATCGTCGTGACCTTGCCTACAAAGAAAGAATTGGCTTCCAGGAACAGGGGGATGCATAAAGCGACAGTGAAGAAAACCGCCAGAAAAATGCGTTCGGTACGCTTTTCGAAAATCATGTTTCGCTCCCGCCTATTTGGCGAACAGGCCCTGGGGCTTTACCAGCAGCACCAGGATCATAAAGATGTAGATAATCATGTTCGACATGGCGGGTATCAGCACGGCGGCAAAGGTGCTGATGACCCCGACCGCCAGCGCCCCCACGAAGGCCCCCTTGATGGAGCCCATGCCGCCAATCACTACCACCACGAAACAGGTGATCAACACGCTTTCGCCCATTCCTGGCACGATGGATCTCATGGGCGCGGCGATGATGCCTGATATGGCAGCCAGCATGACGCCAATGGCGAACACGATGGTGTAGAGCGATTTGATGTTGACGCCAAGCGCCTCCACCATCTCCCGGTTGGATTCCCCGGCACGGATCAGCATCCCTAAGCGCGTCTGGCTCACCAGATAATAGAGCGCCCCCGCAATCGCCACGCAGATGGCCGCGGCAAAAACGCGGTAGACCGGATAGCTGGAATTTTCCGTGAGTGGAAAGCTGCCGCCGAGCGCCTCTGGCACGTCTACCCCGTGAGGATCATTGCCCCAGAGCATGCTCTGCAAGGCGTTGAACACGAAGATCATGCCGATGGTAAGCAACACCTGATCCAGGTGATTGCGATTGTAGAGTCGTTGTATCAGTACCCGCTCAATGACCAGCCCAAGCAGCAGGGCGATGACGGCGGATATCAGAGCCGCTGCGGTAAAACTTCCGGTAACGGTGACGAAGTACCATGTCAGGTACGCGCCGACCATATACATGGAGCCGTGGGCCAGGTTGAGGATGCCCATTACGCCAAAAACGAGCGTCAGGCCGGAAGCAATTAGGAACAGCAGTAGCCCGTACTGGACCCCATTGATCAGTTGTACGAGAAAGAGCTCGGCAGACATAACGATACCCAAACGGTGTTATGGAGAGGTGTGTTCAGTGCAGAGAGCAGCCACTGGGCCCCCGGGCAAGCAGGGGGCCCAGTGTCGGATCAGGCCTTGCACCCCCGAGCAGGATCCTCCAGCGCCTCGGCAGCGATACCTTTAACCACGTTCACACCGTTCTCTACTTCCCTCAGATAGATGTTCTGGATCGGGTTGTGAGCCTTGGAGAACGTGAATGCACCACGCGGGCTGTCGATGGTCAGCTTCTCCATGGTTTTTATGACGGCTTGCTTGTCTGAGATGTCCCCGCCGAGCATATCGATGGTGCTGGCGATGGCCTGGCCGGCGTCGTAGCCCTGCACGGCGTAGATATCGGGGTACTTGCCGTACTCCGCATGAAACGCCTTGCGGAACTGATGGTTTTTCGGAATATCCAGTTCTTCGGCGTAATGCAATGTGGTAACGATGCCTTCGGCAGCTTTGCCCTGAGCCGGGAGCGTGCCCTCAGTAAGAAACCCGGAGCCTAGCAAAGGGATCTTGCCAAGCAGGCCTGAGGCCTCGTAATCCTTGGCGAATTTGATGGCCCCGCCGCCTGCGAAGAAGGTGAAAACCGCGTCAGGTTTGGAGTTGGCAATGTCGCTAACGTGGGGCTGAAAGTTGGTGGAAGGGAACGGCAGCAATTCCATCTTAACGATTTCACCTCCCCCGGCAGTGAAGGATTCAGCGAAGGCCTCAAGGCTCTCGCGCCCCATGCCGTAGTTCCAGCTGATGGCATAGACTTTCTTGTAGCCCCGGTCCAGAGCTACCTGCCCCATGGGGTAGGAAGGCTGCCAGGATGAGAATGACGTTCGGAAAACATTGGGGGCGCACAAAGGGCCAGTTGCGGCGGCAGATCCCGCGTTAGGAATGATCATGACGGTGTCCTTGCCACGGAGGACCTTGATCATGCCCATGGCTACACCCGAATGGACGGGTCCGATTACGAAGTCAGCTTTGTGCTGGTTGAGGAGAGAGGAGGCAAGCTCTGGGGCGCGTGCAGGTTTCGCTTCGGTGTCCAGTTCGATGAACTCGACCCTGGAACCGTGTAACTGGCTAGCCTGCTCTTTCAACGCCAGTTTCAGGCCATCCCGGCCGGCTTCCCCCAGTTGGGCATAGATGCCACTGAAGGGCAGCATGACCCCGATCTTGACTGTATCACCGGCGGCGGCGGATGAATTCGTAGATGCGCCGGCAGTAAGCGTAGCCGCCAGCATCGCGCTGGCTAAAGTCCTGGTTCTGTTCATCTCAACACCTCATATTTGTTCTTGTTGGTTTTGTCATTAGAGGGTTGGCGAGGTAAAAGAAATATCCGTTTTCTGCAGACGGCTGTCCGTTAGACGCATATGCAGCATGCGAAAAGCGTTGTAGTGGCAGAGTGAACAAAAAACCCAGAGGGCTCGATACCCTCCGGGTCAGTGCCAAGGTTCTTTGAGAACGTGCACCCAGTAGCGATGGTCGCTCCTGTCCAGGTCAATCAGAAGGGATATTGAACTCCCTCATCCATCACGCTGACCCACTGGCTGGTTGTGAACTCCTCAATGTTCGCAGGCCCACCGAAGCGGCCGCTATTGCCGGAGCTACCCATGCCGCCAAACGGAACCTGAAATTCGTTGTTTATTGTCTGGTCATTGATATGAATCATTCCGACGTGCAACTGGTTTGCGAGGCGCTGTGCTCGCTCCGTTGATTTCGAATGTATGGCGGCGGCCAGGCCGTAGGGGGATTGATTGACCAGAGCGCAAGCGTCTGCGTCGGAATCGAAGGTCGTAACCGGGGCAACAGGGCCGAAGATCTCCTCGGCGAAGGCAGGCATGTCCTCGGTCACCTCCGCGAGGACCGTGGCTTCGTAATAGCAGCCGTTACGCTTACCGCCAGCGATCACCTTGGCCCCCATCGCAACCGACCGGTTCACGATATCTTCAACCCGTCTGGCTTGGGCTTCGTTTATCAGCGGGCCCAGATGCACCTGCTCGGTCGCCGGATCGCCACAGTTCAGATTTTTGGCCCGTTTGGCGAGCAGCTCGATGTACTCGTCAGCTATAGAACTGTGCACAAGATGACGGCCTGTCTGCATACAGATCTGGCCCTGGTGCAAGAAAGAACCCCAGGCCCCGCAGGAGCTGGCGGTGTTCAGATCAGCGTCGTCCATCACCACCTGGGCATTGTTGCCACCGAGTTCAAGCGCGGCTTTCTTCAGCATGCGGCCGCAGGTCTCACCGATCTTGCGACCGACTGCGGTTGACCCGGTAAAGGAAATCATCTTGATCAGCGGGTGTTCCACCAGCGCCTCGCCCACCTCTGGTCCACCCGGCAACACATGAAAAACCCCTTCGGGTAACCCTGCGTCTTGCAGAAGTTGCGCCATCAGTGCGCCTCCACAAACGGCGCTCTTCACGTCCGGTTTGAGGATGACGCAATTACCCATGGCCAACGCTGGAAAGACCGATCGCATAGCCAACAGTATTGGAAAATTCCAGGGAGCAATCACCCCAACCGTGCCGAGCGGAACGCGCCTCCAGTAGTTCCGTCGGCCCGGCATGGAGGATGGGAAAATGCTTCCATAAGGCTGCATGGGCAGTGCCGCAGACATTTGAGCCTGCTCGTAAGTTGCCTGCAGTTCGAAATCGGCCTTCGGTCCGATGGAGCCGCATTCACGGGTATTCCACGCGTTGATCTCAGGGGCCCGATCGCGCAGGAGTGCGGCCGCCCGGCGGAGTATTTCCGCCTTTTGGTCGAAGGAGGCCTCTGACCACTGTCTCTCCGCGGCTTTGGCAATGCTTGCGGCGCGGTCGACGTCGGCGGTGGTTGCTAATCTGAGCTGTGCAATCGTCTCACCCGTTGCAGGCGCCGTTACTGCGAATCGTTCCCCGACACCACTTTTCCACGAGCCCAGGTAGAGGTTGTCTTCCCATATCGGGGTTTCCTGACTATTCATAATCATGCTCCTCAATCTCAGTTGCGGTCAGGCATGGGCCCGGTTGATCTGATCGCTGATGTAGTGGGCCAGGGCATAGACGGTTTCCGAAGGGTTGTACCCGATCGAAGTTGGCAACAGGCTGGCGTCCACGATGTAAAGATTCTTAACCTCATGCGTCTCTCCAGATGGGGACACCACAGTAGTGGCCGGATCGGCACCCATGCGACAGGTTCCCTGGGGGTGAAAAGAGGTATAGCGGTAGCGGGCAGGTTCGTTTTGCAGCCCGTCGATCACGGAGTCGATCTGGTCCTCACTTTCTATGGTCAGTTTCTGAGAGGTCGGGATGTACAAATACTGGGCGCCAGCGGCAAACAGCACCCTTGCGTTGGTTTTCAAGCCCGCCTTCATAATCTCGAAATCCTCGTCGTCAACGAAGTACTTGATCTCCTTGACGCCATCCTTCCAATTGACCTCGCCCACGTTCTGATCATGAATCAGGGTGATCAGCCTGAGCGAGTTCCGATACTTGGCCATATAGGACATGTAAGGCTTGCCGGTACCGGGCTCGACCTGAGTGCTGGCTTCGACAGGGTCCTGAACGGCGTCCAGTAGCAGATAGCCACCTTCCTCCGGCATGGTGTACTTGTCCATGAACAGGGAGTGGGTCGCGCCGTAGAACGCGTCGATGTTTTTCTCGAACATGCCGGTGATTGACAAGGTAGGGTGACAGGCGAAATTCTTCCCAACCTGCCCATTGTTGTTTGCGAGGTTGCTTTTTTGAAGCAGGATCGGCGTCTGGATAGGACCTGCGGCCGCAACGACTATGGGCGCGTTGACCTTGAGTCTGCTTTTTACCGTTTTGGTGGCCGGGTCGACGATTTCCGCAAGCACGCCAGTGGCCTTGCCGGACCCGGCTAAAATCTGGATGGCTCGTGTATCAGCATAAATCTCTGCGCCGTGAGCCACGGCCCAGGGCAGATAGGTCACCAGCATCGACTGCTTGCGATCCGATTTACAACCGGCAAAACAAAAGCCCGTCATTGCGCAGTCACGGATGTTGCGTACGGCGTTACCCTCCGGCAGGTCAAGCTTCTTCATCCCGCTTTTGAGCAGCTGAGCGCCAGCGCTGGTTTCATGAGGCTTGTTGGGAGCGATACCCAGGTTGGCCTCCACTTTTTCGAAGTAGGGGAGCATGACGCTGGGGTTCAGGTTGGTAAGCCCGAACTCCCTGGCCCACAGGTTCAGATAGTAATCCGGGGTGCGGAAACACAGGGCTGCATTCACGACTGTCGAGCCGCCAACGCAGGCGCCCTGCAGAATGGATATATCGCCAGCCGTGTTGGCTTGCCCACCATGGTCGGCATAGAGCTGGTCCATGGATACTGCCATCATTTCGGTAAACTTCTCGGAGGGAATGTAGGGCCCTGCCTCCAGGACGACCACCTTCTTGCCCGCCTTGGCCAGCTCGTAGGCGGCGATCGCCCCGCCAGCGCCAGAGCCGATAACTACCGCGTCGACATTCAGTTCAATATCGTCACGGCTGACGTCCGAGGCCTGAGTCACCTGAAGTCCGTGCGCAGGCACTGCTTTTGCTTTTATTGTTTGCATGGTTTATCTCGCCATTCAGCTTTTCGGTAAAGGCGCGTTGCCCAGAGACTGCAGATTCCATTTTTCCGTGACCGGCCCGCCGTACCCGAGCGGCTGCCAGGTGGGAGGGTTGGCCCAGTAGGCCAGGCCGACCAGTTTCTTCAGGCCCATGGCGAGAGCCCGGTGAGGTATCTCGTCGGAGTCTGCCCAGGCATCGCAGAAGGCTGCCGCCTGGGCGTCGTTGAGCTCAACGAAGAATTTGCCGTAGGTAGCCTTGGGCCCTGCGTTGAAGTAACCGATCCCGCCCTTGAGACCATCGAGGATGTTGGGCGCCATGCCAGCCAAAAGGGCAGCGTCCAGCGTCTGCATAACAGGTATCTCGCTGGCCGGGACCAGTGCAGTTCCCTCCGTTACCAGCATGACCTGCATAAGACGGTTCATGACCCCATATTCCGCAGCGGACATGACCTTGATACCCGCTGGTAGCGAGGCGAACGCCCCAGCGGCCCCCATTAACCCCGTACCGATGGTTACCGCAACCGCGACGCCTGCGGCGGCCTTCAGGAAAGTGCGGCGGCTCAAGCCTTCGAGCTGGTCGATGGCTGCTAGCGTTTGTTCGCTCATCTGACTCATGGTGTTCTCCAAGTAAGTGTCGTGAAATTGCCTGGGCAGGGCGAAGCGTGCTCAAAACACCTTGAGAAGACGCAGGTTGATCCGCGCGTCTTCCTTGAACCCGTTTTCCACTCGGATATCGCGGCCTGCCTGAATCTGCAGCTGAGTGGTGGGAGCAAGGAAGGTGGCGTACGTGGCTAGCCAGCGATTGGAGTTGGCCTTGTCATCCTGGTCCATTCCGCCGAGAATGGTCTCGCCGCCGAACGAATGATAGTAGGACAATGCAACGTGGCTCTGCCCTTGCAGCATATAGCGCAGGTGGCCCTGTATGCTTTGGGCATCGTCCTGTTTGCGGCGCAGCCCTAGGAAATCGTCGTTGTCGCCGTAGATCGAGTACTCCCCGATCAGATCCATCGCCACCTTGTCGGTCAGGTGCTTGACGTAGGCTGCGTGAAAGATGCCTTTCCAGCGGTTTTCCCCTACATTAACCGGGCCTCTGGCCGCGTCGTATCGGCCCAGCGGTACGGAGACGAACGCTGACAGACCAAACCATTGTTGTGCCTCGGAGTCGTTGAGGAACCAGGCGGTAGCGCCGACAATTGGATCACCCACGCCGCTGCCCGACATTGGTTTTAGCGGACCGAAGGGCTCGGTCAGTTCAACCTCGCCGAAGGGCAAAATGACCTGTGGATTGACGATTACGCCGCCGACGTCCACGTAATGTACATATCGGGCCAATCCGATAGTGGTGTCCAATCCGGCGTCCATGGGGACACGGTCTCCGTCGGCGTAGACGCGATCACGCGTTGCGTACTGTCCATATAGAATGCCAAGACTCGCTCCGGCGGGCAGCGGCGTGTAGTCGCCAGGATCAGTAGCAATCTCGACGGACTGGGCCATGCCGGAAAAAAGTCCCGTACTGAGTAACAATGCGGAACAGTGAATGAGGGTATTTAGTGAGGTTATTTCACGGGGTGATCGCATGAGGCGCTCCAAGCTTGATATTGTTTTTGTAGCAGCGAGGTAACTGGAGCGAATATCGTGCCAGAGCAGGCGATCATGTCAGGCGTTGACCAACCGATTGTTTTTAAAAGATAGTTTTTATAGGGAGTTCTCGGTTTCTGCGCGCTCGTGTCTCATTCCGGGAAAAGCCAAATTCATGTTCTCAATTCGAGACGGTGGTTTGCCGCTGGCTGCGTCGCGCGAATAGCTTTGCTGGATTTACGTGGTAGAGTTTCATTTGTGGCATAACAAGAGCCAAGCCGACTGGCCAGAACGCTGGACGTCCAGAACGGATCGTCCGGCGAACGAGGTAGCAACATGTCCCTTCTCATTCCTACCGATCACAGGCGTGCCAAGGCGCGCGAAGTATTTTTCGAACATGGCCAGATTCCAACCGGCCTGATCGACGATGCCATTGTGGATTCCTGGCAGCGCTGTTCCGCAGCAAGCAAAAGCGTCAGCGAGCAGGTCGAGTTCGATGCTGTTTCCAGAAACGGTTTGTTGGAGCTGCTGGACAGCAATCGGGTGCTGTTAGATGCTGCCATCCAGCCATTGGAGCAATTGGGTCAAACCGTCAACGGTGCCGGTTATTCCGTGTTGCTGACTGACGACAAGGGCATCGCGCTAGCTGTAAGGCGCTCTCAGCGATGTGCTCACACGCTGATCAACGGGGCGTTCCGCCAGGGTGTGAATCTTTCCGAGGCGAATATCGGGACATCGGCGATGAGCTGCGCCGTATCGAAACGGCGTCCGGTACTAGTCTCGGGGGTGGAACACTACCTCCATGCCAACAGCGTATTCAACTGTGCGGCGTCTCCTATCGTGGATCCCATGGGGCGCGTGCTAGGCGCTATCGACATCACACGTGAGAACCCGCTTGAGCCCGGCAGCGCTCTTTCGCTGGTACAGCAATGTTCGGCGCGGGTAGAGCGCCAATTGATGGCCATGCTGTCGCCCTTTCTCATGGTTGGCCTTGGCTGGGAAATGAGCGATCACGACAGACCCGAAGATCTGCTTATAGCTCTTGGTTCAGACGGCCAGGTGCTGGGTCTCTCGCCCCGCGTGCGGGATTTGACAGGTCTCGTATCGGCAGATTGGAGCTTGAGTTTTCAGGATCTTTTCGATTTGCGCTTCGACGAGTTGGTTGACGGCTTGCGGCGTGGGAAGCAGCCAATGACTGCGGTAATGCATTCCGGATTATCGTTTTCGCTACGGTCGGTAAGCAGAAGGACGCAGACGGCTGTCAGGCGAGTTGCCCAGGGCAGATCGGACAGATGTCTGCCAGATTCCATCGATTTCGGTGATCCGGGTATTGATAGTCAGGTTGTTGTGGCAGCTCGTGCTATTGCCAAGGGTCTACCTGTTCTAGTGCTTGGAGAAACCGGGACCGGGAAGGAGGTGATGGCGAGATCGCTACATGACGGCAGCGCGTTTGCCTCCGGAAAACTTGTAGCCATCAATTGCGCGGCCATTCCCGATACCCTGATCGAGGGTGAGTTGTTCGGGCACGCCGACGGGGCTTATACCGGTGCACGAAAAGGCGGGGCAGCCGGCAAGATCGAGCAGGCAGAGGGGGGGACCCTGTTTCTTGACGAAATTGGTGATATGCCACTCACGCTTCAGTCTCGACTGTTGCGCGTACTGGAGACCCGGGAGGTAACTCGCCTGGGCAGTGCGACTGCAAAAAAAATCCGCTTTCAACTGATATGTGCGACCCATCGTGATCTGGCGGATGCAACCCGACGCGGCGAGTTTCGCGAGGATCTGCTCTATCGCATAAAAGGCATAACGGTCCGCTTACCGCGCCTGTCAGAGCGCTCAAACTTGAGATCCTTCATAGTGGATCAGTGTTACAGAACAACAGGCGGTACTCGTGAACTGTCGGAGTCGTGCCTCTTCCGCTTGATCAGCTATGACTGGCCGGGCAATGTCCGCGAGCTTATCTACGCGCTCACCCACGCGGACGCCGTGGCCGAGCCCGGGGCATTGCTGGAAACTGGTCACTTCCCCGAAGAAATAGCGTTCGCTGAAAAAAATCGGGAGCGTGCGCATCTTGTAGCGAGGGGAGGAAGTCTGCAAGCCATGGAGCGCGCGGCCATTGAGGAGGCACTCGTCTTGGAGCAGGGCAATGTGAGCCTGGCGGCTAAGCGACTGGGCATGGGCAGGGCGACGTTGTATCGCAGGTTGAAAGGCCCTAATAGCGGTCGTTAGTGTCGTACAGGTGTTCAGTCAGCTGGCTTTTATGTCTCTCTGCTCAGATCGGTCTGGAGTTGTCGGGCAAGCTCGCGCTGTACCTGTAACCTGTCGGTGATTCCTTTTACGACTTCCATGCGCGCAATCGCCCCGACTTTGATTTCATTCATTGCGTGCAAGGCCTCACCGGACTGGTCCAAGCAGCGGTTACACGACTCTCGTATTTGCAGCATGCCTTGCCCTGCTTCGATTGAGGTGACTTTGAGGTTCTTTGCAATGGTGCCAATACCGGTGCTGGATTCATTGGCACGTATCGCCAGACGGCGGACTTCATCCGCTACGACTGCAAAGCCTCGGCCATAATCACCGGCTCGGGCGGCCTCGATTGAAGCATTTAATGCCAATAAGTTGGTCTGTTTTGCAATATCCTGAATGTCGCTCACAATGCTCCCGATTTGCCCTGATTGCGTGCCCAGCTGAACAAATATCCCGTCAACACGCTTCATGAACTCGGACAAATCCCGAATGGATATCTCTGCGTCGGAGATGCAGCTGGCACTTCGGGCGACCTTGACACCTGAAGCTTTGGCCAACTCGCCGGCTTCGGTCATTTCATTCAGCACCACCTCCACGTTACGTCGTAAGTCGTCCAGGTGTCGGCTGGCCAGAGCGTCTGGCCAGTCTGCGGCAGGCGAAAGGATCTCGGGCTGCTCTTCTGGCAAAGGTGGAGTAACAGGCTCGGGGAACGGTAATTGCGTTTGTTCGTGAACTTTACGAGTGGTCGGTTTCAACCTAACGCAAAAGGAGAAGGCGGCAGCGGCTAGCCCAATCGATATGGTTGAGACGATCAACGACATCTTGTCGGTAGAAAGGAAAATTTGCAGACCAGAGCAGAGCATCATCAGCATCAGCGCTCCGTAGATCCACGCTTTGGAAGGTTCGATGATAGACGTTTCTGGTCTGTCGGTGTGGTTGCTGATCATGGCCTTTTCCATCGCGGGCGAATGCATAGTCTGAGAAAAGCTACGAGGTTCAGCGGAGCAGGTCTATCCGCAGGACGCACAGGTTTATCCAAACTCGGCAGAACCACAGCCATAAGGGAGAAGCCTGGCCTGCTGTGAGCAGACCTGGCTCCAGACCGTTCAGCTCAGGTAATCGATCAATATCTGGCTGAGCCTGGCCGGGCACTCGACAGAGGGAACGTGGCCGATCTGTTCGAGGATGATTGGCGCGGCTGCGCCACTGACCTGCGCAAGGGTTTGCAGGGACGCCGGGGGAGTGGCCACGTCGTCGCTGCCGCCGACCAGCAACAGGGGGGTACTGAGCTGCTTCAGTTTTTCGCTGTAATTGCAGGTACCCAACATCTCACACAACAAGGCGTAGCTGCGCGCATCGCCACGGCCCATGATCCCGGCCCAGCCTTCTACTAAGGCGGGTTGCTGTCGACAGCTTTCCGGGCCGAACCAGCGCGGTACGATTGCTTCAGACATGACTTCTAGCCCTTTCTGCAATACATCGGCGGACCGTGTTTCCCATCTGTCTCGGGTGCCAATGACCGCCCCGGTATTGGTCAGAACCGCTGAGACCAACCTCTTATGGTGGTATGCAAGCAATTGCTGGCCCACTACGCCACCGATGGATGTGCCCACGAAACGGAAGGTATCTGCCCCGGCCAGGTCTGCCAGCGCCAGCGCCTCTGCCGCCAGATCCTCCGGCGTAATCTCGTCGGATCCTTCCGGCCAGGCGGCACTTGCGCCGTGGCCGGGCAGATCCCAGGTCAAGACACGAAACCGCTCGAGCAGCGCTGGCAGCGTGTCGTCCCATGCCCCCTGGGTCATGCCCAGCGCATGAGCCAGTATCAGCAATGGCTTAGCGTTGTCGCCCAGCAAGCGATAATAGATTACTCGGCCCTTATGATGTAGAAATGCCATGTGATCTCCTGTCCTCAGACCCGTTCGATGAGTGTTGCAATGCCCTGGCCTACGCCGATGCACATGGTACACAGGGCGTACCGGCCGCCGGTGCGCTGGAGCTGCTGGGCCGCAGTCAGCAGCAGCCTAGCGCCTGACATCCCCAGCGGGTGGCCCAAAGCGATTCCACCACCATTGGGGTTCACCCGCGGATCATCGTCGGCAATGCCAAGTTCTCGCAGAACGGCCAGGCCCTGTGCTGCGAAGGCTTCGTTCAACTCTATTACATCAATGTCGGCCAAGTTGACGTCCTGTTTTTCCAGCAGCTTGCGAACCGCAGGCACGGGGCCAATGCCCATGATTCTTGGCTCCACGCCCGCTGTAGCCATGCCCAGAATACGCGCTATGGGCTTGAGCCCGTGCTGTTTCACCGCAGCTTCGCTGGCGACCAGCATGGCAGCTGCTCCGTCGTTCACCCCGGACGCATTGCCGGCAGTCACGCTTCCACCGCTGCGAAACGGCGCAGGCAGTGACGCCAGCTTTTCGATGGTGGTGCTACGCGGATGCTCGTCGGTGTCGAAAATCACCGGCGCCTGTTTGCGCTGAGGAATATTTATCGGCGCGATCTCCTCGGCAAATATGCCTGCCTGCTGAGCCCTGGCCGCTTTCTGTTGGGACGCCAGGGCGAAAAGGTCCTGGTCTGCCCTCGATATGCCGAATGCCTCGGCGACGTTTTCGGCTGTTTCGGGCATGGAATCTATGCCGTATTGCGCTTTCATGAGTGGGTTCACGAAGCGCCAGCCGATGGTCGTGTCTTCGATGTGCTGGCCGCGTGAGAAGGGGGTGTCCGCCTTGCCCATGACATAAGGCGCCCGTGACATGGATTCCACCCCGCCCGCCAGGACCAGATCCATTTCGCCAGCGCGGATCGCACGAAAGGCGGTGCCCACCGCATCCATGCCAGAACCGCAGAGCCGGTTGATGGTTGTGCCAGGTACGGAGGTTGGCAGCCCCGCGAGCAGGGCGGACATGCGCGCCACATTGCGGTTGTCCTCTCCAGCCTGATTTGCACAGCCCATTACCACCTCGTCGATGGCGGCAGGATCCAGGTCGGGCGCCAGCTCCAGCACTGCACGGAATATCTGGGCCGCCAGGTCATCCGGGCGAATGCCACCCAAGGCGCCGCCAAAGCGTCCGATAGCTGAGCGGCGGGGATGACATAGATAAACATCGTTCATGGTCGGCCTCACTCTTGTGCCGCGTGATGGGCGTCGGTGCGGGACTTGAGGTCGCGCAGGACTTGAAGCTCTTTCTCTGATGGCGCGGGGGTGGTTTCCAGTTGCTCTGCAAAGCGAATCTCCCAACCGGTGGCGTCGATTACCTGCTCGCGCGTCACGTTGGGGTGCAGTGAGGTCACGACCAGTTCCTTGGTTTCAGGATCGGGCTTGAGAATGCAGAGATCGGTGATCACAACTGTTGGCCCGCGGCCGATGTTGGGCACGTTATCCCGCGCCTTGCCGTCCCGACCAAATCCAACGGTAGTGATGAAATCAACGTCTTTGACAAAGGTGCGCTTGGATTGCTTGACGGTGATGAACACTTCTTTTGCATTGGTGCCAATTTCTGGCGCCCCGCCGCCGCCCGGCAGGCGCACCTGCGGCGAGAGGTAATCGCCGATCAGGGTCGTATTGATGTTGGCGTAGCGATCCAGCTGGGCAGTGCCTAGAAAGCCGACACTGACATGTCCTCCTTGCAGCCAGTACCGGAACATTTCCGGTACGGAAACGGTGGTCAACGCCGACTCACAGAGTTCGCCATCACCAATGGATAGCGGCAGTACGTCGGGTTTGGTCTGCAGGGTGCCCGATTCGTAGATCAGCGTGACATCTGGCGCATGAGTGAGACGCGCGAGGTTTGCAGCCTCGCTAGGCACGCCGATACCGACGAAGCAGGTCATGTCGTTGGTCAATGCCCGAGCGGCAGTAACGCTCATCATTTCGGCGGAGGTGTAATCCAGGCTCATTGCGCAGCTCCTTTATTGAATACGTTGTCTTTCAACCAGCTTTGAAACGCCTCCCGGTCTCGGGCAATGCCGTCCCACTCCTTGTAAAAGGCGTTGTTACGGTCGTAGTAACCCAGGGCATAGGAGGGGGAGGCGCCCCGCGGCGCTACCACGACCGCGCTGATGGCCCAGGACGGCAGGACGCAGGCGTTAACGCCAGCATTGAGGTCGTCCACCACCTCTTCGACGGTGACGATGCTGCGCTTGGCCGCGAGTACGGCTTCTTTCTGGATGCCGACAATGCCTTCAATCAGCACGTTGCCCTTGCGGTCGGCACGTTGTGCGTGAACGACCGCTACGTCCGGTCGTATTGAGGGCACGGCCGCCAGTCGTTCACCGGTAAAGGGGCATTCGATGAATTTGATCTGATCATTGACCTTCGGCAGGTCACTGCCCACATATCCTCGAAGAACCGCAAGCGGGAGTCCCGCTGCGCCTGCCTCGTAGGCGCATGCCATGGCGGCATGACTGTGCTCCAGAATTTCCAGCTTGCTCGGCCAGCCTTTTTCCACGGCGTCGCGCAGGCGATGCAGGGACCCGACGCCGGGGTTTCCACCCCAGGAAAAGATCAGTTTCTTGGCGCAGCCCGCGCCGATCATCTGGTCGTAGATCAGATCCGGCGTCATGCGCACCAGCGTCAGGTCCCGTATTTCCTGTCGAATAACTTCATGACCAGCAGCGAAGGGAATCAGGTGGGTAAAGCCTTCCATGCAAACCGTGTCGCCATTTTTGATGTGGCGGCTCACGGCTTCCTGGAGGGAAAGAAATTCAGCCATAACCGTATCTCCATTTTTATAGTTCGTATGACGAACTAATGTTTAATATGCGAACATGATGAAGGGGTTTTTTTACCGGCGTCAAGTGCAATTAACCAGCGAAGGGCTGAGCGGCACAGATGTTCGGAGAGCGAACAGTGTTAGCATGTGGCGTCGCACTAATGTCAGCGTGAGGGTTAGATGGAAGATCAGGTGTTGAAACCGGGGGATCGAGACTATGTGGCTGCTCTCGCCTCCGGACTGGATGTGCTGCAGGCATTCGATGGCGAGCATCCGAGAATGACGTTGAGCGAAGTCGCTGCTCGAACCCAAATGGACAGGGCCAAGGCAAGACGATTTCTGCTTACCCTGCACGCGCTGGGCTTTGTGAGACGCAGCGGGCGTTATTTCGAGTTGACGCCCAGAGTGCTGCAACTGGGCTACGCCTATCAGTCTTCCAACCAGTACCGTGCAGTGGTTCAGCAATATCTCGAGGAACTAACCGATGAGCTGGGGGAATCCGCCTCGCTGGCCGTGCTGGACGGGGACGATGTCGTTTATGTGGTGCGGTCCTCCGCGCGACATCGCCTGATGGCGATCACACTGTCAGTGGGGACCCGGCTGCCGGCGGCCTACACTTCCATGGGGCGGGTGCTGCTCGGGCAATTGCCTGACGCGGATCTCGAGGCGTTTCTGGATCGGGTCCAGCTGCAAGCATTCACGGCCTCCTCTGTCACCAGCCGCCTCGCGCTCAAGGATGAAGTCGACAAGGCGCGCAAAAATGGATATGCCATCGTTGATCAGGAACTGGACTCCGGCTTGCGCTCCGTGGCGGTGCCGGTCTTCGCAGGGAGCGGGCAGTTGCTCGGCGCCATCAATATCAGTACCAACGCGGCCCGGGTGAGCATGGAAACGCTAAAGGGATCGTACCTTCCTCGTCTTCAGCAGGCGGCAGAGTCGATCAGGCAGACAGCTCGGTCATGAACCATGGCCCGATGTCGGGCGTTCAGGGGTAGCGCCCGGTCAGTCGATTTTCAACCAGCCCATCCAGAATGGTGTTGGCCAGGCGCATGACCGCATTGGGATTTTCTCCGCGTCGCCGGGAGGCGATGACCGGCACACTGATGTTTTCATCCGCCAGTGGCATGTACTCTACGCCTTCACGCTGAAGCCGCCGGACCTGCTCGGGTACCAGGGTGAAACCCATGTCCGAGGCAACCAGCGATAGCGCGGTCTGCACATCGTTTACCTGCTGGATAACATTGACGCGCAGGCCGCGGCGATGGAACAGACCCTGCGTAAGATCGGAGAAATTGGGGCCGGGGCCGGAGGGGAAGGTAATCATCGGCCAGGCCGATAGCTCCTTCATGGAAGGGCGGTGGCTAGCCAGCTTACTACCCGATGGTATGGCCGCAATGATGGGCTCGTCGAATAGCAGCTCCTGATCAACGTCCGGGTCTTCGATACGGATACGGCCAAAACCGATATCGATTTTCCCCGCCTTGAGTGCGTCCACCTGCTCGCGGGTCTTCAGCTCATGCAGGACGATCTCGAGGTTTTTGTTCTGCCGCAGCCGGCGAACCATGGAAGGCAGCTGACCGTAGAACACCGAGGGCACGAAACCGATGGAGAAGACTGTTTTCCGGTGTTGTGCAATGCGCCGGGTGTCGTTGATGGTCGCCGCTACCTTGTCGAGGATCTGGCGTGCCTGTTCCAGGAAGTATTTTCCACCGGTGGTGAGTTCAAGGCCGCGAGGCTTACGCACGAACAACTCGACGCCAATTTCTTCTTCAAGCTGCTTGATCGCCCGGGTCAGGGGTGGCTGGGCAATGAAAAGTCTTTTCGCAGCCCGCGTAAAGTTCTGCTCCTCGGCCACTGCCATGAAGTAGCGCAGGTGTCTTAGCTCCATCAATACCTCCAGGGTATCGCAGCGAACCTAAACTGTATTGGTTCATGATCTTGAAACTTCGTACTGTTCGAATCACGGGTTTTTTTTCAATTGCGATTCGGAGAGCACATGTCCGCCACCATTCAGTCCATCGAAGCCATCCTGGTCGATATTCCGACTATCCGGCCGCACAAGCTATCCATGACAACCATGGGGGTTCAGACCATGGTGATAGTGCGCATGATGGATTCCGACGGGCTTGAAGGCCTGGGTGAGGCAACCACAATCGGAGGCCTGGCTTACGGCCCCGAAAGCCCTGAAAGCGTCAAGCTCACCATTGAAACCTATTTCAAGCCGCTGCTTCTCAACCAGCCTGCTGATGGTATCAATACTCTGAGAGTAAGGCTAAACCAAGCTACCCGTGGAAACAACCTGGCCAAGTCAGCCATTGAAACGGCGCTGCTGGATCTGCTGGGCAAGCGGCTGAATCGGCCTCTGTCTGATCTGCTTGGCGGTGCCTTGCATACGCATATCCCCGTGCTTTGGACGCTTGCCAGTGGCGATACGGCGAAGGATATCGACGAAGCCCAGACGCTCCTGGCGCAGAAACGGCATTGCGATTTCAAGCTGAAGATCGGCTCCCGTGCGCTGATGGATGACGTGCGTCACGTGGCTGCTATCAAGGCTGCGGTGGGTAATAGCGCGAGTGTGCGAGTCGACGTCAATCAGGCCTGGGACGAGACCACCGCAACCAGAGGCATGGCCGAGTTGCAGGCAGCCGGTATCGACCTGGTGGAACAGCCTACGCCCATGAAAGATTTTGCAGCACTGGTGCGCCTGTCTGCCAAGTTTCACATCCCCATTCTTGCCGATGAGTCGGTAGCAGACGCCAAGGATCTCTTTGCTCTGGTGGCTGCCGGCTTCGCTGGCGCAGTCGCCATGAAGATCGCCAAGGCCGGCGGCCCCATGCGTGCGCTTGAACAGGCTGCGGTTGCCCAAGCTGCGGGTATTGGTCTGTATGGCGGCACCCTGCTGGAAGGCACTATCGGTACTGCCGCCTCGCTGCACGCCTGGTCGACGTTGGAAACCCTGCATTGGGGTACCGAGATGTTCGGCCCCTTGCTGATGAAGGACGACATCGTGATCAAGTCGCTGAACTTCCATGACAACGGCGTAGACCTGCCCACCGGCCCGGGCCTGGGCGTCGAGCTTGATGAAGACAAACTGGCCTTCTACCGCCGCCAGGCATAACCGGCATAAAGCCCAGCAACCGGAGACAAGCCCATGCTGTTCAAAGTCGAAATGAAAGTGAATATCCCGCATGACATGTCCGCCAGCGTCGCGGCAGATATCAAGGCCGCCGAGAAGGCTTATGCCCAGAATCTGCAGGAGCAGGGCAAGTGGCGTCACCTTTGGCGCGTGGCAGGTAGTTACGCCAACGTGAGTATTTTCGACGTTGAGGACAACGCCGAATTGCAGGAGCTGATCAGCAATCTGCCCCTGTTTCCTTATATGGATATATCCGTCGCACCCCTGTGCCGTCACCCGTCCTCTATCCGTGGGGATGACAGCTGACAGGGAGCCCACTGGAGGCTGGCGCATGAGATAACCGGCGCCAATTCAAGCTGTTGCCCACCGATTGATGTTCTGAGCAACAAAAACAAGAAACTGAGGAGAACGACAATGACTGTTAAAACAATGCAAACCGCTGAAGTGAAGGAACTGCTGGAAAAGGTCGCAGGCTTCGACAAGTCCGAAGGTAACGAGCGAGTAAAGAAGATCGTTCACCGCGTCATGCATGACATTTTTCAGATCGTCGAGGATTTCGACGTCACCCCCGAGGAATTCTGGAGCGCCGTGTATTACGTCGGCGAACTGGGCGCCAACAATGAAACTGCCCTGTTGGCTCCGGGTTTGGGAATGGATCGCTACCTGGACATCCGCCAGGACGCCATCGATGAGGCGGCTGGTCTGGCAGGTGGCACGCCACGCACCATCGAAGGCCCTCTTTATGTTGCCGGAGCGCCGCTAAGCGAGGGCTTTGCAAGAATGGATGACGGTTCTGATACAGAAGCCGAAGTCATTCTGATCAAGGGCCAGGTCACTGATGAGCAGGGTGTGCCGGTAGCTAACGCCATTGTCGACATCTGGCAAGCTGACGCCAAGGGCGCCTACTCTTTCTTTGACCAGTCGCAGAGTGAATATCATCTGCGTCGCCGCATCAAGACAGATGCTGAGGGTCGCTACGCAGCGCAAAGCATCATGCCCTGCGGCTACGGTTGCCCTCCCGACGGCTCTACTCAGAAACTGCTCACCCAGCTAGGTCGGCACGGCCAGCGGCCTGCGCACATTCATTACTTCGTCGCCAAGCCCGGCTTCAAGCACCTGACTACCCAAGTCAACATTGCCGGTGATGAATACACCTTTGATGATTTTGCCTTTGCCACCCGTGAAGAGCTGGTGCTTGAGCCCAAGCCGGTTGAGCGCTCCGATATCGCCGCCAGGCACGGCTGGGAAGGACCGATCACCGAGGTGGAGTTCAATGTAGTACTGGTCGCCACTGACAAGGCCGAGCTTCATGAGCGCCATGCCCGCCGTCGCGCTCTGGAAGAGAACGCTGCGTGAAAACGCCCTTGCAGATACGGAGTGAATAACATGACCAGTAAGCTCGCAAAGCTCGCCGAAAAGGTAAAGGGCGCCGTGGTCGCCGACCCGGCAACCGGACGCTACCAGTGTGATCGCGGCATTTTCACCGATGAGGATCTGTTCGAACTGGAGATGAAATACATCTTCGAAGGCAACTGGGTTTACCTGGCCCACGAGAGTCAGGTCCAGGAGCCGGGCGACTACTTCACCGTGACCGTGGGTCGCCAGCCGGTGGTTATCACCCGCACCAAGGAGGGTGAGCTCAAGGCCATCCTTAATACCTGCTCGCACCGTGGCGCCACCCTGTGCCGCAAGAAACGCGGCAACAAGACCTCTTTCACCTGCCCCTTTCACGGCTGGACCTTCCGCAACGATGGTCAGCTACTCAAGGCCAAGGATCAGAAAAAGGGCGGCTATCCCGAGCAGTTCAATACGGATGGCTCGCATGATCTCAAGCAGATGCCCAAGTTCGGAAACTACCGCGGCTTCCTGTTCGGCAGTCTGAACGCCGACGTGGTGCCCCTCGAAGAGCATCTGGGCGAAACCACCAAGATCATCGATAACATCGTGGATCAGTCCGAAGACGGCCTGGAAATTCTGCGCGGCACCTCGACCTATACCTACGAGGGTAACTGGAAGCTCACCGCCGAGAATGGGGCGGACGGCTACCACGTCGGCACCGTCCACTGGAACTATCTGTCCACCATGGGCCAGCGCAATTACGAAAAGGGTGGCACCGAGGCGGTCGATGCCAAGAGCTGGTCGGCTGACGGCGGTTTCTATTCCTTCGAAAACGGCCACATGATGCTCTGGACGCGCCTGCTTAATCCGGAAGTGCGGCCTATTTTCAGCCAGCTCGAGCGGTTGCGCCAGACCTTTGGCGATGCCCGCGCCGACTCCATAGTGCGCACTACCAAGAACCTGTGCCTGTACCCCAATGTGTACCTGATGGATCAGTTTTCCACGCAGATCCGCGTGACGCGTCCGATCAGCGTCAACAAGACCGAGGTGACCATTTACGCCTTTGGCCCGAAGAACGAGCCGGCCGAGCTGCGCACCAAGCGTATTCGCCAGTATGAGGACTTCTTCAACGTCACGGGTATGGGTACGCCGGACGATCTGGAGGAATTCCGTGCCTGCCAGAATGGTTACGAAGCACACGGCATGCGCTGGAATGACATGAGCCGCGGTGCTACGCATTGGATAGATGGCCCTGACGAGCACGCCAACCAGATCGACATGAAGCCCATCATGAGTGGAGCCAAGCCGGATGACGAAGGTCTGTACGTCAATCATCACCAGCATTGGCAAGTCGAGATGGGCCGCGCCATCGAGGCCGAGCGTGCCAGCCTCATTCCTGTGACTACAGAGGAGGCTTCCGCATGAACCTGAGTTATCACGACATCGAGCAATTCATTCTGCGCGAGGCGCGTTATCTGGACGACCGCGAGTGGGACAAATGGCTGGCGTGCTACCACGCAGACGTCACCTACTGGATGCCGGCTTGGGATGACAACGATGAGCTGACTGAGGACCCGCAGCGCGAAATCTCGCTCATCTATTACCCCAACAAGGATGGCCTGGAGGACCGGGTCTACCGCATCAAGACCGAGCGCTCCGGTGCCAGCTCCATGCCTGAACCACGGACCACGCACTTCACCAGCAACCTGGAGATCCTGTCCCAGAGCGATAGTGAAGTGAAGCTGAGGTTCAACTGGCTGACCAAGGCCTACCGCTACAAGAAGACTGCCGAGTTCTTCGGCACCTCCTTCTACACCTTGGATGTCACCGGAGAACAGCCGCTGATTCGAGAGAAGCGATTGGTTCTGAACAACGATTGCATCAATCAGGTGCTGGACGTTTACCACCTGTAATTGATGGGAGAGCATCATCATGAGCTACAACATCGCACTGAATTTCGAAGACGGCGTGACCCGTTTTGTGTCCTGCAACGAAGGCGAAACGGTGCTGGATGCGGCATATCGTGCGCAGATCAACCTGCCCATGGATTGCTCCGATGGCGTCTGCGGCACCTGCAAGGGTGCCTGTCGTCAGGGCGAGTTCGACCTGGGCGAGGAATACATCGAGGAAGCCCTGTCCGAAGAGGAAGTGAGCCAGGGAATGGTTCTCACCTGCCAGATGGTGCCTTCCAGTGATTGCGTGGTTGAAGTGCCGGTGCCATCGACCATGTGCAAGACCGGAAATGCCACGGTGTCGGGTACAGTCGCAGAGGTTAACCTGATTTCGCCGACATCCATCGAGTTGAAGATCAGCGTTGCAGAGGAGCTTGCGTTTCTGCCAGGGCAGTACGTCAACATTCAGGTTCCGGGTAGCGAGCAAACCCGTGCCTATTCCTTTAGCTCCAAGCCCGGCAGCCGGGACCTGAGCTTTCTGATCCGCAATGTGCCAGGCGGGCTGATGAGTTCCTGGCTGGTTGGTGAGGCACGTACGGGTGACAAGGTAACCCTCACCGGGCCAATGGGCAGCTTCTATTTACGGCCCATCGAGCGGCCAGTGCTGATGCTTGCTGGTGGTACGGGCTTGGCGCCTTTTCTGGCCAAGCTTGAGCATATGAAGGCCAACGGCTGTGATCTCCCCACGCATCTGGTTTATGGCGTCAGCACCGAGGATGACCTGGTGTGCCTTGATATTCTCGACCGCTTTGTCGAGGAGCTGGAGCACTTTAGTTACGTGACGTGCGTATCCAGTAAGGACAGCGCCCATCCGCGCAAGGGATACGTCACCCACCATATGGATCAGGCGCCCCTCAACGAGGGTGATGTTGACGTCTATCTCTGCGGGCCCCCGCCCATGGTCGATTCCGTCCTTGCCTTCTTCCGAGAGAAAGGCATCACTCCGAATTCCTTTCATTATGAGAAATTCACGCCAAGTGTGTCTGCGGCTCAGGAGCAAGTGGCATGAAGGCCCGCTTTACCGGCAAGGTAATGGTTATCACCGGCGCCGCACAGGGAATCGGCAAGCGCGTCGCCGAGCTGGCAGCCGCAGAGGGCGGGCGGCTGCTGCTGGTTGATATCGCAGATTTTGTTCAGGGCGTGGCTGCTGAGCTCAGGGAGCATGGTGCTGACGCCGTTGCGGTGCAGGCAAATCTTGAAACCTGGGCTGGTGCTGAGCAGGTCATGGCTGAGGCGTACAAGCACTTCGCTCGTATCGACATTCTGATCAACAACGTCGGCGGCACAATCTGGGCGCAACCCTTTGATCAATACAGCCCCGAGCAGATCGAGAAGGAAATCCTGCGGTCGCTGTTTCCCACACTCTGGTGCTGCCGCGCAGCATTGCCTTACATGCTCGAGCAGAAGGGCGGCGTGATCGTTAACGTTTCGTCCGTAGCTACGCGCGGGTTGATGCGGGTGCCTTACGGCGCGGCCAAGGGTGGCGTCAACGCCATGACCGTCAACCTGGCTTACGAATACGCCCCGCACAATATCCGAGTAAATGCCACGGCACCGGGCGGTACCGAGGCCCCGCCGCGGCTCACGCCACGTAATTCGAGCGAGCAGGGCGAGCATGAAAAGGCCTGGTACCAGGCGCTGGTCGATCAGACCAAACAAAACAGCTTCATGCATCGCTATGGCGACCTCGATGAACAGGCCGAACCCATTCTTTTTCTGGCATCAGATGCGGCCAGTTACATCACCGGGACCGTGATTCCGGTTGCAGGCGGAGATCAGGGCTAAGTCTTCGTAACAAACGCCAGGAAGGTAACTCCCGCACAAAAACAATAGGGCGAGTACAGACCGATGAGAACTATCGACGTAAATGACGTTATCGATAACGCCAAATTCAACCGGTTTCACTGGAAGGTTCTCTTCTGGTGCACCCTCATTATCATCTTCGACGGCTATGATCTGGTGATCTACGGCGTGGTGCTGCCCATCCTTATGGATGAGTGGCAGCTGAGTCCTTATGTTGCCGGCCTGCTCGGTAGTAGTGCTCTGTTCGGCATGATGTTCGGGGCCATGGGCTTCGGAATGCTGTCGGACCGGATAGGGCGCAAGAAAGTCATCATCGGCTGCGTTGTGCTGTTCAGTCTGACCACGGTGATCAATGGTCTGGCAACCTCGCCCTGGGAGTTCGGCGCTCTGCGCTTTATTGCCGGGTTGGGTATTGGCGGAGTAATGCCAAACGTAGTTTCCCTGATGAGTGAATACTCACCCGCGCGGCGACGCAGCACGCTGGTCGCGCTGATGTTCAGCGGCTATGCCGTGGGGGGGATGATGTCTGCCGGTCTGGGTATCTGGATCGTGCCCAACTTCGGCTGGCAAATCATGTTCTTTCTGGCCGGTGTGCCGCTACTTCTGCTGCCGCTTATGCTGAAATACCTGCCCGAATCGGTAGCCTTCCTGATGGCGCAGAAGCGCGAGAATGAAGCGCGCAATGTGCTCCAGCAAGTCGCTCCGCAGATGGATATCCGTACTCAAGACGCGCTTGTGGTGCCTCCAGTCAATGACAGCAAGGCCCCGGTTCTGGAGCTGTTCCGCGATGGCCGCGCAATGAGCACCACGATGTTCTGGATCGCATTCTTCTGCTGTCTGCTGATGGTGTACGCCCTTGGGTCCTGGTTGCCGAAACTGATGTCCAGTGCAGGCTATGCCTTGAGTTCCAGTCTGATGTTTTTGATGGTGCTGAATATCGGGGCGATAGTTGGCGCGGTCGGGGGTGGCTGGCTGGCGGATAGACTGTCGCTGCGCTCGGTGCTTGTAGCCTTCTTTGTTCTGGCTTCGGTATCGCTGGTGACGCTCGGGTATGACAATCCCATGTGGTTCCTCTATACCCTCGTTGGCATTGCCGGCGCGACTACCATCGGTTCGCAGATTCTGTTGTACGCCTATGTTGCCCAGTACTACCCCACTAGCATCCGTTCCACCGGGCTTGGGTGGGCTTCGGGAATTGGCCGCAACGGTGCTATCGTCGGTCCATTGGTCGGCGGCGCTCTCCTGGCCATGGCAATGCCGCACCATATAAACTTTCTGGCGTTGGCTGTTCCTGGCGTCATCGCAACCGTCGCCATCGCCCTGGTAGGACGCAGCGGATTTGGCGTAGAACCCAAAACGACCTCCGTCCGTGGTGAAGCAATGAGAGCCACCGGTAGCTAAGGACTTTAGCCCGTGAAAGACCTTTCCTTGCCAGCGATAGTGGCCGGTTTCTTGGCTGTACTGGTGTCCTACTCGGGGCCGCTGGCAATCTTTTTTCAGGCAGGCTCCAGTGCGGGCATCTCGGCGGAAATGATGACCTCCTGGGTCTGGGCCATCTCTATCGGTGCGGGGGTATCCGGCATCATTTTGTCGGTCTGGCTCAAGGCGCCGATTGTCACTGCCTGGTCGGCGCCGGGCACCGCGCTACTGGTTACCCTCTTTCCTGGGCTGTCATTGAATGAGGCCGTCGGCGCCTATATCACGGCAGCAGTCATCATCTTCATCATCGGTGTATCCGGCACCTTTGACGCTTTTGTTAGAGCGATTCCCAAGGGCATTGCGGCCGGGATGATGGCGGGTATTCTCTTTCAGTTCGGCGTCGGCGCTTTCACAGCGATTGAGACGACTCCCGCACTGGCTATCGGAATGCTGGCAGCTTACGTGGTGCTGCGGCGGGTCTGCCCCAAATACACTCTGGTTTTGCTTCTGGTCGTCGGGGTCGTTTTGGCCGTGATACTCGAAGGTGCTTCGCTGTCCGGCGTGCGCTGGAGTCTGGCGATACCCCAGTTCATCGAGCCACAGTGGTCTTTGACGTCCACCCTGAGTCTGGCCATTCCGTTGGTGTTGGTCAGCCTGACAGGCCAGTTTCTGCCTGGTATGGCTATCCTGCAGAGCGCAGGCTATGCGGTCAAAGCCAAGCCGGTCATCGGCGTGACCAGCCTGATCTCAGTGCCCATTGCGTTTTTTGGCGGCATAACCACCGTGGTAGCGGCCATCACTGCTGCTATCTGTACCGGCAAGGATGCCCATGAAGATCCCGCCCGGCGCTACGTTGCCGGAGTATTCAACGGAATCTTCTATCTGGTGGGCGGCATTTTCGCAGGCACCATCGTCAGCCTTTTCACATCCCTGCCAGCCGCCTTCGTAGCGGTATTGGCAGGGTTGGCGCTGCTGGGTGCGATTGCGGGTAACCTGTTTTCAGCTTTGGAAGACGCCAGTCACCGTGAGGCATCGCTGATCACCTTCATCGTCACTGCATCAGGCATGTCCCTGTTCGGGCTGTCCTCCGCGCTTTGGGGCGTGGTCATCGGTTATGGGTGTTATCTGGTATTGAAGCGCTGATTCAGGGAATCAGTTTTTCTGCCCGCAAGCGATCAAACAGGTCGAAGAATGCACCGCGGGTTTCGCGAAAGTGGTCAAAGCCGAAATCGCGGAACTTGGTGGTGTCGTTGACGCATTCCTGATCGCGTCCAAGGTCGGCGTCGGTGTGCCACCACGAGGCAAGCTTGGTAACGTCGTGCTCAACGAGACCATCTTCGCCGCAAGATCGCGCCAGGTTGCGTCGGCGCTGGCCATTTGCGTCTCGAGCGGCTCTGGCGTTTCAGGGCAATCTGCTACTTCTAAGCCGAAATATTCACCAATCTCGCGCCACATCCGGCGCCAGCGAAACACGTCACCGTTTACCGTGTTGAAGGCCTGGTGATGTGCACCAGGCGAGGTGGCAGCCCATTCCATCTGGCGTGCCAAGACCAGTGCGTCGGTCATATCGGTAAGCGCGTTCCATTGGGTCTGTGATCCCGGGAACACGAAGGGCTTGCCGGTGCTTTACAGATCGAGGCGTAGACGGCGAGGGTTGTGCCCATGTTCATTGCGTTACCGCGGGCGTAGCCGATCACCGTGTGCGGCCGATGCACGTTCCAGGCGAAACCTTGGCGCTCGGCTGCTTCGAACAGTAAATCTTCGAGGGCGTAATAAAAGTTTTCCCCGGGCACGCGCGGTTCGGATTCACGGAAGGGCGTCTCGGTCCTGCCGCTGCCATAGGCTTCGAAGGAGCCAAGATACTGCTTGGTGCCGGTAACCAGCGAGGCGTGATGCAGATCGGCCTCCGTCAAAGCGGCAAACAGGTTGCGCATCATGGCGCTGTTGGCCTCAACGTTGGCCTTTTCGTTGTCGCGGCGTATCCAGGTGCAATAGAAGACGTGGGTGATTGGGAGCCCCGCCAGCGACTTGCGCGTAGCGGACGCATCAAGCAGGTCCGCCGCCACTGGGATCACACCACTCTGCTCGGTGGGGTGACGGGAAAGACCGTATACCGTCCATCCGCTGGCAACCAGGTAAGAAGCCAGGTTGCCGCCGGTGATACCGGTGGCGCCTACTACCAGTACAGTACCTTTACGCATTAATTCTGCTCCTTTTACGGACCATTTCGGCTCCCCATTGGGGAGTTGATATCCGCAGTCTGGTAGCAGGCTATCGTTGCTACAATCGAAAGCGGCGCAAATCTCTATTGCGTTGAACGCAACTTCAGAAATGTCAGGTCCATGGCTCTCAATGCACTGCGCGTCTTCGAGCGGGTTGCCGCGACAGGGAGTTTCACCGCGGCCGCCCGCCACTTCCAGAAAGCTGTTTCGTCTGTTTCCAGATGGCGTGCTGACGAACGCTAGGCAGTGACGCTGATGCTGTCGCAGCGACAAGCGTTCGGGGGGCGTTATGGGAAAGGACAAATCGCGGGCAAAAAAAATGTTGTTGAAACGCCGCTGAATCCCTTGGGATTGCTATGCGCATTTCAACAACATCCGGGCTTCGATAGCGCCAAAGCCGCATTTCTTACTGCATTTGGTGAGCCGGGGGGATTTGAACAATAAGGCTCAAGCCTCCCAGATAATCAGGCTGTTGCGCGAGGTCGCGGCGCTAGCTGGATTAGGTGGCGTCTCAGAATCTTCATCGATTATATTAACCTTTCGGTCCCGGTCAAGCGCGGACAAGTATTAAATCGAAATCTTTGACTTCGATGCTGCTGTTCAAATTGCTGCCTAAACTCGAGACTAAGCAGTTCCAGAGCGGAGGCTTGCCGCCACCTTGATTTTTTCAATTCGCTTAGCTGGGGGGGAAGGGTCATGACCGACTACATGACTGACTATGAGCAGCGCTACAAAAAAGCGCTGGATGCTGCGGAAAAGGTATTTGAGTCCCGCGACCACGCGCGGGAATGGCTCAACGCGCCCCTGTACCTTTTCGGTGGGGGAAAAGCAGTGGATTTGCTCCAGACAGACGAAGGACTCCGCTCAGTAATGTCTACACTTTTGAGTGTTGAGCATGGTGGGGTCGCTTAATCTTGTCCGACCAAGCCTGACAGTAGGGTTGGACATAACAACACCAGCGTAACGTGCAGTTGAATTTAATTCCTAACATACATTCGTTGAGAACGTCCGATCAACGCGATATCGGATACTTTTTAGCCTATGTTTTATAGGTCCGTTGTATTTTCTTTTCTCGTACAGCTACGGGGGACGCCCTGGGGCTAGCGCGCGCCTTGATTGATAAAGAACTATCAAGGAAAAGTGCTGGATAGCGTCAAGCAGTACCTGCTCATCGACCGGGTAGGGTGAGAGATGAGAGGCCGTTGATTCATCGTAATCCACCCTGGAAATCTGGGCTTCATTGCTCGATAGCCCTTGGGGAGATAGCTACGAAAATGCCCGCGTTGAAACCATGAACAGGTTATACAAGGCGGAACTGATACACCGGCAATCATGGCGGAGCCCCGAACCAGTAGAAATCGCCAACCGCGATTCGAAGCACTGTTATCGCTCTGAGCCACCCGGGAGGTCACGGGCTCGTCTGTAGGTACACCAAAACCTTAGGGAGCCCGTTCGCGTTCAGTAGCTCTGCGGGCGTACATCCAAGATCGTTGTTGTGGGCGTGCACCCAGGCACGTGCAGAGGCTTCAGCGCCGGTTATGCGAAGCAGCTCTGTATAGACCTGAATAAGCTGAAGGGCTTGATTTCTTGTATAGCGGCAGCTTGTCTCCCCCGGGCCAGCAACTGCCAAAGCATATATCTCAATGCCGAGTCTCTCACAAACTTTCGTGGCTGCCATGGCGGCTACGAGATCGCTGTCGAGTTGGGGCATGCTAACTCCTAGGGACCATAATAGAGGGGACTTTTGTTTGTTCGCTAGAGGCTGTGTCAATAACTACTAATTGAATTAGTATCAGCTGATTAGAATTTGCGAGAGAATCGTACATTGTCTTTTAGTATAAGGCTACCGCCTGCACAAGATTTCGGCTAATTTATCACTCGTGTTATGTATAATCTGCTTCATGCCACCGATGGGTGGCTTGGTCGGAATAATCAAAGAGGTGGTATATGGAGTGCGCCCTTTCGCCCATTGATAGTTCGGCTCTATCAAGAGCCAAAAAGGGTTCCTCTTCTCCGGTTATTGGATATCTCCTGGGTCGTCCATTTTCCGTGACTTGTCTTGGGCGGGTTTATCACTACGTTGGAGCTGACTCCGGAGCAGGGAGTTTTTTACGGTAATCTGATTCGTACATCAGTGCACGAGCTTGCTTAGGCGATTAACAAACATCTGCATGAAAAGAACGCATATGACAATGAGCCGAAATAATGTCCAAGGCACGACGGCACGACGTTTGTCAGCAATCCTCGAGGATACCTTGGCGAAAAGTAAGCGGATTCGACCCCAATCTCATTATTGAGATCGAAGTGCCCGGGTGAAGAGGGTTCTTCAGCGAGCCGCTCGATCCCGTTCAGTTTCTTCAGAGATAGTGTAAGAGAAAGGTGAAGAATGTTGTGCAAATTGCTTTTTTTCTGGCGGGTGGTTCGTTCGGCCCAATGTAAGATTTTAAATATCTTAGGAGATTACTCTTGAACCGAGTCTGGTATCTGCCTCTGACTGAGGATCGCTGCAAAAAAATAGTCGCGCTGAAGGAGCTTGATGTTTCAGCTCTCGAAGTCTGGGAATTAGCCGCACTAATCTATCTGGAACGCCTTGCCAAAACACATATGGTTTATTTTAGTTCCATAGCTAGACAGCGAGAATTTGCTAGCTTGCTTGTGCTCGACAGGCGCCGCCTAGAGGCTTTATTAAAAAATGACTTCGACTTCTCTACGCTGACATTGAACATATCCATCGCTTCCAGTCTCGGAATTAGTTTGATGAGCCCTGAAGATTTTGCTGGGGAAAAATATTTAAATTTTGATCGGACTTGGAATTATAATTTCGCCGATCACGCAAAGTTCATGCATCAAATCGATAACCGCGACGATATGCGCTTGACAGACGGTCAGTTGAGGCTGATGGAATGTATTAAGAGCAACCAAGAAGAAATGATTTTTGGCCCGGCCTTTGCGGGGGCGGGAAAAACAAGAATGATAAGCTTAATAATTGAAGAAACGGCTGTGAAAGGCTTTAGGCCAGTAACTTTCTTGGCGGATAGTGTGAATAAGTTCTTCCCGATTAAGAAAAGTCTCGGCGATAAGGTCTGTGAATCCCATAAAAGCAGGGTACATTTTCTGACCTATACTCAGCTTGCAACTAATCTTTTGGTAAATTCTTACCCGAATTTGAAGCCAGTCTTTTCTGCGGCGAAGACAGCCCCATACCGCACGGTAGAGGTTTATAGCAGCGCAGGATTGAGATATCACCCTGGTTACAGCGTGGAGGAGTTTGCAAAATTGTGCTGGGACGCTGTTAGTAAGTTTTGCGACAGCTTGAGCTCCTCTATATCGATTGCCCACTTCCCGAGCAACTTTAAAATTTCTTTGAGCAGGCAGGATGCTGCAGCATATGTAAAAGCTGCTAGCAACCTATGGGAGTCTATCGTAGGCCTCCAGAATCCCAGGCTCCGCATGGAGGGCAGTCACGTTGTGAAGCTTTTGTCTTTGAATGGTGTCAAGCTTCCGGAGCGATACGGCACTGTTTTGATTGATGAGGTGCATGATGCTCCGCGGCCAATTTTGAGTGTATTGCGGCGCAGCTCTTTACCTGCGGTGGCCATGGGTGATAATTACCAGAACCTCTCGGGAAAGGGGCTTCCTAGAATCGAAGGTGTGCTCCAAGCCGAAATGAATTTTTCGTTAAGGTCAGGCCAAGAAGTTGAACGCCACATCAATCCCATTTTAGCGCTGCATCCAAAGAGACCTGCTGGAAACTTTACTGCTGACCCCGATAAAGTCACCCATTTTTTGGAATATCCCGCAGGGTCTTTGCCCCCTGAGCCTTCAGTTATAGCTGTAGCCGATGACTGGGGAATGCTAGACTGGTTGATACGGGCGCGTCGTGCTGGAGTCAGTGTGGAAACATTCCAGTCGGGCGCTAGCATCTCGGAATTTATTTTTGACTGTGAGAAGTTGTTCGCGGGCGCTCATTGTCCGACGCACATTGCACTGGCTCACCATGCATCCTGGGACTCACTTTCGCGTGAGATGTCATGGAATGACTCTTTCAGTCGCGTAGAAACGTGGCTGGGGGCTGGCGGGCGATTTGGGCTAGCTAGCGTGCCAGTGACAGCTACCAGCATCGGATACTTGCGGCCCCTACGACCAGTGATAGCGAAAATCCACGATATCAAAAGCTTCGAGCTTCCGGTGATCGCTCTCTCGGAGGACCTGTACTACATCGAGCGAGACAAAAGTAAGGAGCACTTAGGAGCCGTGATCAACAAGCTATACACTTCGATGACCAGGGGAGTCCGGAGTATTTATCTTCCCAGCTCCCACAGAGACTGGGAAGCCTATCTGGCCGAACACTAGGATCATTATGTGTCTCCGCGTCCGTATGCTTCTTCAGGCCGCCAAGGCCTGACCATGTTGCTGGTAGGAGTTTGCGTCAGCTTCTGCCGGCGGTATATATCCAATCGACCCCAGATGGCGCTGATGGTTGAACCAATGAACTGTCGCCTCCCCGTAAAATCGGTCTAACGATAACCACAGGTCTCCGGCTACAATCAAGGGCTCACGAGGCCAGCACGATGCATAAAAGCAGTTTTATCAGACCGGAGAAGCGCGGCTGGCCGACTGGGACGTACCGGGTGAGGCTGAGTAGTTCTTACACTTCACTTCGATAGTATTTCAAGCCGTCCGCGCATAGGGCGGCCATCAACTAGAGATTGACCTTCCCAAGCATCGTCGTCTATCCCATCCATTCCCTTCACCAGCCAACGGCCGTGGTTCTGGTAGTGAATTAAACCGTTTAAGTCCTCGGCGGGAATGGCCAAAAAGAGCCATGTATCCAGCGCGCCTATTTCAAAAGCTTGCGCTAGTACTTCCTGAGTGAGCAGTGAGTCTTTTGGGAAGAGGAGCCATATCCGAGCAAAGTAATTCTTGTAAGACAATGCGAGAGTCAGTATGTGCTCTGCAGCCTTGGACTCCTTCATTGAGGTATCGCCCAGCCGCGGTATCACTGCTATCGGAGCCTTCGGGTCATTAAGCAGCAAAAAGTGGCCGAGCGATTTGAAGCGGCGAACTAGTATCGGCTCGGCGTGGGCATTTCCAAAGAAGGCAGGGCCTACCTTCCTAGCGAGTTCGATACTCATGCGCCGATGCTCAGCGATGCGTGATCGGGCTTTAGACCGGGCCGTAAATTGCGCCTGCCCTGGGTTCTTAGCATGCACGGCAATCGCCTCGCTCAGCTCCTTGAGAGTGATGTCTTGAGATAATACGCGAGGCAGCCACTCTTTTGCCTGGATGCTGTCTAGTCTGTGT
Organism: Pseudomonas sp.; assembly: GCA_030603065.1. GTDB lineage: Bacteria > Pseudomonadota > Gammaproteobacteria > Pseudomonadales > Pseudomonadaceae > Halopseudomonas. The sequence goes on along the minus strand of JAUVYN010000018.1, from coordinate 2,411 downwards.
AATCGCTCAAGCAGCTCTATGTGCGCGTAGCCGCATCTGATGTTTTCGCTGCGGAGCTGATCGCCCGCCACGCGCTCGAGGAAAGCCCCTGCGTTCAGCATCCTTTTTAAAACCTTTTCCTCGTAGCCTGCAATCTCAGCCTCCTTCCTGATGAAGCCATAGAGGCTTCCTCCTGAGGTGTCCGCTTCGATTTTCGGCGAAATGCCCCTGTACAGGCTGTACCAATCCTGACGTGCTTTACGGCCCATGAATATTCCTCGAATTTAATTTGGTACACTGGACATAATAAAGCTTGACGCGCCATTCATCGGCCGCCATAGTAGCATCACATTAAATGTAGTCAGAGCACCAAATAATGAAGCTGACATTCAATGCCTCTTGTCCATCTCAAGCGATTCCTCAAGGCTCGAGGAATGTTGCGGGATCGACCGTGTGGAATCAAGGTTACGTGCGTGAGGCGCTGACCGAAAGCATTTAGGCCCCTAATGGCATGCCCTAAGAAGGCTCCAGCATGACTACAGATCAAGGGCGGCTGGCCACCCGAACGCTGCGGGGTAAAAACAGGGTGATGAAGTCAGGTCGCCCCTTTTCAAGGAGAGTCGCGAGAGGGATCGTCGGATTAGTAGGTCTGAGCACAACATTTCAACAGGCAAGAGCCAGACCCGCGTCGGGCGTGAACCCAGAAATAGTAGAACAGCGGACAGACAGGTTGTTGCTAGGGTACTGGTGTTTGCCAAATGATCGAGGTGACAACTATGTATGACCCTTTATCAACGCTGGATCTGTTGCTTTTGAAAGAGGCGAAAGCGGTATATTCCTCTTTCTCGGTTACCGGCTATCTCCTAGGGGTTTTTCCGTACGAAGATATCTGCTTTGGAAGAGTCTACGGTCACGTTAGAGCCGATTCCCATACAGGTAGGTTTGCTGACGGTCATCTGATGCATACGTCCACTGTAATGAAGGTTTATGAAAGAAATCAGGTTGTTGCAGTCTCGACGCTGAACAGTCTGTATGTGTGTGTAACTCTTCACTTCGAACGAGCTATTTTCTTCTCGCACTTCGATGCCTTGTCTAAGCCGCTTACACATTGAGTAAGTTATAAACATGATCAATCTTGAATTGAATATCAACGATGCCGAGGCTTTGTTGCGTCATGCTAAGAGTTACAAGCCAAGCAGTGGCGATTTCCGTGAGGATTGTAGGTTATGTGATGCCCTCAGCGAACTTGCAGAAGCAATCGAACTCCATTTGCTGGATATAAAGGCTTTCGACTGATGACCGAAATAACTCCTATTACCCAAAGCGATATGCGCCTTAAAAAATCGCAACGGATTCATGTGCTTTCGGATCTTCACGTGGAGTTCGAGGGTTATGCTCCGGCTGAACTCGATGCGGACATTGTCGTGCTCGCCGGCGACATCGGAGTAAAAGAGATGGGGGTTGTCTGGGCTAACAATAATTTCCGGTGTCCAGTGGTGTATGTGCCTGGCAACCATGATTTTTACGGGGGCCATTTACAACACACGCTGGAAAAGATGCGAAAAGCTGCTGCGCCTCACGTACATGTGCTTGACTGCGACCAAATGGATATTTACGGCGTGCGTTTTCTAGGGGCTACAGCCTGGACAGATTTCGCGTCCACAGGAAATGCCCAAAAGGCATCGCTAGCCGCAGAGGCTGGGATGCAAGATTTCAAATCAATTCGTACGGACCGGTATCGTAGGATCAAGCCCAAAGACCTTGTTCTGAAGGCACTCCATACACGCAGGTGGCTCCAGTCTGAGTTGATGAAGCCCTTTGATGGGCCCACCGTCATCGTTACGCATCACGCTCCTTCGCTACTTTCGATACAGGGGAGTCGCTATGCAGGCGGCATGCTTGATGCCGCTTTTGCAAACTCGTGGGATGACCTGATGGGTCCATCGGTCGAGTTGTGGCTTCATGGGCACACCCATTTTCCAGTCGACTACCAGATAAAACAGACACGGGTCGTCAGCAACCCCCGCGGGTACCCGGGCGAGCTGGAGCACTTCAACCCTCATCTCATAATCGAGCTTAACACGGCTGACCAGAGGTCTTGAAATGCACACGCTCGATTATTCGAAAATGCTCAAGCTAGTCATCAAGGAGGTATTGGCAGCTGGTCAGCTCTTGATCACTGAGTGGCAGCGTCCTGACGGCCCCCGTGGCTCCGGAGACAAAGCTGATGTGGACGTCGACATTGAGATACAGCTTCGTGATGGCCTGCTGCAAATCCTTAACTGCGACTTCTGGGGGGAGGAGACCGGTTCTCAGCTCGATGGTGAGGAGCATTGCTGGGTAGTGGACCCTCACGATGGCACCGCCGATTTTTTAAAAGGGCTCAAGGGCTCGGCAATTTCGGTTGGGCTACTGTGCAGGAGCAAGCCGGT
>JAUVYN010000004.1 GCA_030603065.1 Pseudomonas sp. | reverse complement strand
CATTGCCCAGATCGAGATAGGCGCTCTTGTGCATCAGGGCTTCGAGGTCGATGTTCGCCTGGTCGCTGACCAGCTGCAGCTCGACCACATAGGGCTGGCTGATGGCCTCGCGGGCGGTGAAGGACAGGACCTTGAGGTCGTATTCGATGCCGTCGAGAGTGAGGCTGAAATGGGCTTCGTTGGCCGGGTTGAACATACCTGTTCCTTTTGCGTGGCGCATCCACGTCGGCAGATGGTGAGACGCTTTCTGCCGACTCTTGCAGGCGCGCATTCTCGCAAATAACGCCGGAGCGCACCGTGAGCCAGTCGGCAAATTCGGGCGACCCGGGCCCCAAGTACTACTGGGTAACGCCATCTTGTATTTACAGATACAAAATCAGCTCTATACTGTCTTCAGATACATCGACTTGGGGAAGAGGCTCATGTTGGCTACATCATTGGCCCCAGCCACGAAATCAACCGCCGCGACGGGGCTGCGCACCGCTGTCGCAATCCTCGACAAATGGGGCGCGACCGGAGAGCAGGGCGAGGCGATTCTGCGCGTATCGCACAGCACCTATGCCCGTGCCAAACGCAAAGGGGGGTTGCAGTCGGTGAATCTGGACCGGGATCAGCTCACGCGCATCAGTTTCGTCCTGAATATCCACGCAGCGTTACGGGTCATTTTTGACAACCCGGACAACGTGTACGGTTTCATGCGGATGGCGAATCACAATGAGTTCTTTAATGGCCGGTCACCGCTGGAGGTGATGAGCACAGGCGACATGGTCGCGGTTTACGAGGCGTTTCGTCGTATCGATGCGCTGCGGGGGTGATGGTGGTCTCTGCATCTCGCCTTAAAAGGCTGCCAGGCCGCACCCTTCGTGCTTACCGCCTGGTCAATTCGAAGTTTCCGCCAATCGCCATATTCGATGATGTCGCCGATGCCGATGATTTCGAGGATTTGTTTGCGCTGCAGACCCTGACCAATCCGCGTCTCTTGAACGAGATAGGTCGGCTGGAGTTGATTCCGCGCCAGGATATTCCCTTCGGCATCATCGGGTGTTCCTACGCGACCGCTCCCTTCACCCATGTGAACCCAGCCGGCTCCCGCTTCAGTGACGGCTCCTTCGGTGTACTCTACCTCGCTGACAGTATCGAGGCGGCGATTGCCGAGGTGCGCTTTCATCAGCAGCGTTACTGGTCGGGCGTCCCGGACCTGCGGTATGACCGATTCGTCTTCCGTGGTCTGGTGGCGCAATTCGACGAGGGCGGAGTGCTCGACGCGCTCCCGGTTCCGCGAACGGATGCGATCTATAGCCCCACGGACTACACCGCAGCGAGGCAACTCGGCAAAACCGCGCGCCGGATGCGAGCCCCGGGCCTGCGCTACCATTCCGTGCGCCAACCCGGAGCGGTTTGCTGGGGCCTGCTCACCCCGCGGCCAGTCCATTCGATGGTGCAGACGGCGCACTACGAGATGATCTGGCGCGGAGAGATTGCCGCCGTGCATCGCCTGTCCGGCGACCTGGGGTAAATGGCTGCCTAGCGATCAGGCTCCGCATCCTCGTCGTCTGCATCTTCCATTGCGTCTTCTATCGACTCGCCGGAGCGAACATCAGGCCGGCCGGTATGCGCCATGCGCTCGTGACTCTCGGGTCCACTGCCTACTGGACTTTCGCGCTCGGCGTCGAGCATTTCCGCGCTGGGCGCGCGGACGTCATCATCCTGGTCGCCAAGTTGCGGCTGGGAAACAGCGGTACCGCTGATGCCGAGCATGCCGCTGAAGGTCAGCGCATAGAGAAGAGTTTTACGTGTAGTCATGGCAGTTACCTCGCTGGGTGTGTGCGACTATTCGTTACGACGGCCGCTCTCGTCGGTAATCGGACGGTCGCCTGAGGTGATGTCCTGCATGGTCGAACGATCGTCATTGTCATCAACGTCGTCATCGGCATCGTCTGCGTAGGGACTGGTGCGTTCCGCGCCATCAGGCGCAGTGGGCACGCTGATGGAGCCACCGACACCCGGGCGGCCTTCGGTACCCCGAGCGGTGCTGGCAGGGTCGTCGTGGTGCGTGGTGGCGCCATGGTCGTGGGCAAGGGCGGCAGGTGCGGCAAGGCCAAGAGCTGCCGCGGTGACTGCAGCAGAAAGCAGTTTGATCGTCTGCATGGTGTTTCTCCTCCGGGTGTCTGTACCTGTTGACCGCCGGGACACGATGGCGTTCAGGTGCGCCGACCGGCGCGACGCGGTGTGCTTTGTGCTCGCCACACTGTACGCACATACAGTACAATGCGATCAGCCGGCCCGCCTGCAGCGGCGCCGCATGGAAACGATTCGAAGCTGAGGTGCCAGAATGGCCGTCGAGATTGTGTACAGAAGCAGTAGAGACCCGGAGCGCCTGTTCATGGATAAAGCGGAAGCCGACCGTCACGACAAGATGCTTGAGCTTGCCGAAATGCTCGGTGAGGCTTTGGTGAAGGCCGTTCCGGCTCTTCCCGAGCAGATCGCAGAGGAAATCAGCATCTATATGGCGCAAAATCGCGAGGTTTTTGCCAAAGCGTTCAAGAGCAACCCAGAGGTGCTTGCCACCCTGGGCGAGACGCCCGCACAGGACTGACCCTCGCGCGCCCTGGCGGCGCCCCGTCATCAAGGACCCAGCATGCGCATACTGCACAGCTCCGATTGGCATCTTGGCCAGCACTTCATGGGCAAGGGCCGCCAGGCCGAACATCGGCAGTTTCTCGACTGGCTGGTGGCGCTGGTCGGCAGGGAAGCTGTGGATGCAGTGATCGTTGCCGGTGACGTGTTCGATACGGGCGCACCGCCCAGCTACGCCCGTGAGCTGTACAACGATTTCATCGTCAACCTGCGCGACACCGGTTGCCAATTGGTGGTGCTGGGCGGGAATCATGATTCGGTCGCCACCCTGGGGGAAAGCCGCACGTTGCTGGCACGTCTCGCAACACGAGTGGTGCCGGGCGTGTGCGAGGCGCTGGAAGACCAGATAATGGTGCTCAACCAGCGCGACGGAACACCCGGTGCGGTGCTTTGCGCCATTCCCTACATACGTCCGCGTGACGTGCTGATCAGCCAGGCAGGCGAGAGCGCGGCGGACAAGCAACTGGCGCTGCAGCAGGCCATTCAGACCCATTACCACTGTCTCTACGAACTGGCGCAGGCGCGCCGTGATGCATTGGGTGTGCCGTTGCCGATTGTCGGTACCGGTCATTTGACCACCGTGGGCGCCAGCGTCAGCGAGTCGGTTCGGGAGATCTACGTGGGCTCGCTCGAAGCCTTTCCGACCAATGCGTTTCCACCGATGGATTACATTGCCCTCGGGCACATCCACCGCCCGCAGAAGGTCGGTGGGCTCGAACATGTTCGCTACTGCGGGTCACCTATCGCCCTGAGCTTTGACGAGGCCCGGCAGCAGAAGCAGGTGCTGCTGGTGGATCTGGATGCGCGTGGCCTGCATTCGGTCACACCGGTTGAAGTGCCCTGTTTTCAGCCGATGATTTCTCTGCGCGGCTCACTGGATACACTGGGGCCGGCGATGAAGGAGGCGGCGACACTGGCCGTTGACGGCCAGCAGGTGTGGGTCGAGGTGCTGGTCACCACCGATGACTATCTCAGCGATTTGCAGGCGCGGCTGCAGACACTCACCGACGGTTTGCCGCTGGAGATCCTGCGCATTCGCCGGGAACGGGGCAATGCGGCGACCGGACTGACTGCCAACGCTCGGGAAACCCTCGATGAGCTCAGCCTGCTGGATGTGTTCGAGCAGCGCCTGGCCAGCGAAACGCTGGAGGAAGAGACCCAGGACCGGCTCAGAGCGTTGTACCAGCAGGTAGCTGCTGACCTGGCGGAGGATGGCGCATGAAAATTCTCAGCCTGCGCCTGAAGAATCTCAACTCGCTCAAGGGTGAATGGCGTATCGACTTCACCTCAGAGCCCTTTCGGGATACCGGGCTGTTCGCGATTACCGGGCCTACCGGGGCTGGCAAAACCACCTTGCTCGACGCCATCTGCCTAGCGCTCTATCACCGTACCCCACGCATGGGTGGCGTCTCCGCGGCGAGTAACGAATTGCTGACCCGCCACACCGCCGAGTGTCTGGCCGAGGTGGAGTTTGCTGTGAAGGGCGGGCGCTATCGCGCCTTCTGGAGTCAGCGCCGGGCGCGGGACAAGGCCGACGGAAACCTGCAGCAGCCCCGCGCAGAACTGGTTGAGATCGATCCGGATACGGGCGAAGGCAGGATTCTCGCCGAGCGGCTCAACGAGAAGCTGGCGATGATCGAGGAGTTGACCGGCCTGGACTTCGAGCGATTCACCAAATCGATGCTGCTCGCCCAGGGTGGCTTCGCTGCGTTTCTCGAGGCCAACGCCAACCAGCGCGCCGAACTGCTGGAAGAGCTCACCGGGACCGAGATTTACGGCCGGATTTCCCAGCGGGTCTTTGAACGAACAAAGGACGAAAAAGCCGCGCTGGAGCAGCTTCAGGCGCGGCTGCAAGGTGTCGAATTGCTCGATGACCAGCGGCGCAGCGAACTGGAGGGCGAGGCAGGCGCTTTGGCTGTGGAGGGCGAAACCCTGGCCAAGCGGTTGAATGGACTACAGGCCCTGCGGCAATGGTGGGCCGAGCTGGTCAAGGTGCGGTCGCGCGCAGCTCAGGCCTTGCACAATGAGGAGCAGGCGAGGCTTGAACTGGATCGGGCCCAGCCGCAGCTGGCTCGACTTGATGCCGACCAGCCGGCACGTGCGTTACAGCCGGTGTATGCGGAATTTCAGGGGGCGAGCAAGCGTCTGCAGCGTGCTGAAGCAGAGCTCGCCGAAACACGCGCGCAGTATCAGCAGGCGGAAAGGCATACCGCGAGCGCGCTGGCACTGGGCGTTGCGCTGAGCATGAAACAAGCGGCGGCAGGCGTGGAGGCCGTCCAGCATGCGCAGACGGAGCGGGACTCCGCATTCGGGGATCTGGCGGGACGACAAACGCACAGTCAGCTTGGCGAACGCCTGGAAGCCTGGCGCACCCGTTATCTGGCCCGTGCTCGCCTGGCCTCCGAAATCGCCGGCAGTGAGGCGCGGAGAACAGCGGAGTCGGCGCAGCTGGAACGGCTGGCAGCCGATTTGGCGGGCTTCCAGCAGCAGGTACAGGACGCCCAGCGAGACCTGGAAGCGGCGGGGGTAGACAAACGGGCTGCCGACCTTGCGCTGAGCAATCTGTTGGCCGAAGACCCGCAGGCGCCCAGTGAAAAGGCATTGCGCGAACGGCAGCAGGCGCTTCAGCAGCGCGGGATGGTTCTGATAAGGCTTGGCGAGATCGGTGCATCCATAGGTCATCTCGATGTGGTGATCGAGGCAGAAACCCGTCGCCTTGCTGAGTCTCAGGCACAGGCGAAGGAGGCCGAAGAGCGAATCGGTGCGCTGCGTGGCGAGTTCGTCCGGGTGCGTGAGCAGCTTCGCGACAAGGAGAAATTGCTTGCCCAGGAGCAACGAATCCGTGACCTGGAAGGGCACCGAGCGCAGTTGCAACCGGGCGAAGCCTGTCCGCTTTGTGGTTCGCTGGAACATCCGGCGATTGATGCCTATCAGGCGCTGGATGTATCCGAGACGCAGCGGGCGCTGGACAAGGTTCGAGCAGAGCTGGAGGCGCTAACGGCTCAGGGCGAGAAGCTCGGCAAGGACAATGCGGCGCTGCAGGAAGGGATCCGTCAGCGTACCCAGCAGCTCGCGGAGCGTCAGCGCAGCCGCACGGATCTGGTCGCGCAGCAGCAGACCCTGGTTGAGCAACTGGGTGAACAGGCAGGTGCGGAACGGCTACAGGCGCTGCAGCGCGAACATGCCGATGATACCGAACTTACCCGCCAGCGCCTGGTGCGGCTGGACAAGTGCAAGGCCACAAGCGAGGCGGCAGCGAGCCGAGTGCATCGTGCGGAGCAGTGCGTGGCGAACCTGCAGTCGGCTCAGGCGCTCTGTCAGCGAGATCTGGAAAATACCCGTGTTCGGCTGGCGGAGGTGACCGCCGATCTCGAGCGTTTGCAACGGGATCTGACAGTTCAGACCAATGAACTGACCGAATCCCTGGCGCAGCTGGGCTACGCGTGGCCAGAGGACTTTGCGTGCTGGCTTGATGAGCGCGAGGCCGACTGGAAGGACTGGCAGAACTGTCAGAAACGGGCTCAGCAACTGGAAGCAAAACTGCTGGAGCTGACGCACGCCAGCCGGCGGGCAAAGGAGGGTGCTCAGGTCTGGGAGCGACGGCTTGATGAAGCCGAGTTTCCAGAGTTGCCGGTAATAGCTGCCGAACAGCTCAAGCGTGTCGACATGGATGAGCAGGAAGCAGCCTATCAGCAGGCTGCCAGTCGTTTACAGCAGCTCAACGGACGCCTGCAGGGGCTTGTCGAACAGGTCGAGGCGGAGCGGACATCCTTGCAAAAGGCACGGGGGCTCTGGGAGCAGGCGCTGGAGCAAAGCCCGTTCGACACCGAGCAGGCATTCTGCGCGGCGCTTTTGGAGCCGGGACTGCGTGATGAGTTGACCGAGCTGCGTTCCCGGCTGGATCAGGCATTGACCGCCGCGCGGGCGCTGCATGAGGACTGCGCGCGAGCGCTTGCGGAAATGCAGGCCGCTGCGGCGGACAAGGGCGAAGAGGCCGCGGTTGCCGAGGAGCTGGTGCAGGTCGAGGCACGCTGTCGGTTGGTGGCAGGGCGGCAGGGCGAGCTTCGTGCGAACCTCGCAGAGGACGCACGGCGCCGCGCCGGCCAGCTTGCCTTGCAGGCGGAACTGGAGCAGAAGCGGGAATCCCACGACCTATGGCAGCGGCTGAACAGCCTGATCGGTTCGGCGGACGGGTCCCGCTACCGGCGCTTTGCCCAGGGGTTGACGCTGGATCATCTGGTTTATCTGGCTAACCAGCAGCTGCAGCGGCTGCATGGTCGCTACCAGTTGCGCCGGCGCGCTGGCGGTGAGCTTGAGCTGGAAGTGCTGGATACCTGGCAGGCCGACGTGGCGCGCGATTGTCGGACATTGTCCGGTGGAGAGAGCTTTCTGGTGAGCCTGGCCCTGGCCCTGGCACTTTCGGATCTGGTGAGCCACAAGGCGAGTATCGATTCGCTGTTTCTGGACGAAGGGTTCGGCACGCTGGACGGCGAGACGCTGGAGATTGCGCTGGATGCGCTGGATGCGATCAATGCCAGCGGCAAGATGATTGGCATCATCAGCCATGTAGAGGCGCTCAAGGAGCGGATTCCGGTGCAAGTGAGAGTGCACAAGGCCGCAGGCCTGGGCTACAGCACCCTGGATCGCCGCTATGCAGTGTAAGCCTCGCTGCCAGCCTGGAACGCCAACGCTACAGGCGCCACCAATACGCCCAGGCGTAGCGCAGGGACGTGCTACACACCGAAGAAGATGCGCCTGACTAGACGCAAAAAAGGCCCCGGTCAGGTGATCGGGGCTTTCGATTTTTGCGCACTCCGGCAAATCAGTACCGCCAGGTCACCTGCGTGGCCAGGCCGTGGGCGCTGTTGCGGTATTCGGCGCGGTAATCCGGCTCGGTCACTTCGGCGGTGTCCTCACGAAGGTAGGCGTAGGCTACATCGAGGGTCAGATCGTCCGAGATGTTCCAGCCCAGGCCGGCAGTCCAGATCTTGCGGTTGCCTACCGGGATGCGCACGGTGCGATCCGCGTCGGTCGTTGGAGAACGGTCGAATGCCAGGCCGGTGCGCAGGGCGATCTCAGGCGTTAGTTGGTAGGCGGCGCCGAAGGCAAAGGCCCAGTCGTCGCTCCAGTTCTGCTCCTCGCGAAGGGTGCCGAACTGTGCCTCGTAAGGTGCCGCCAAGCCACGATTGTCGACCACGATTTCCTGTAATCGGCTCCAGCGGGTCCAGACGGCCCCTGCGTAAAGTGTCCAGGGATTGTCCATCTTGTAAGTCAGGGAGACGTCCACCGATTCCGGAGAGGTGAAATCGAGCGTGCCGCTGTAGCGGCCGTCCAGCCCTGGGAGCGGCGTGAAGCCGCTGAGGCGGGTGCGCCCCTCCAGCGTGTAGTCGACCTTGGAGAAATAGGTGAGACCCCAGGTCACCTGGTCCGTCAGATCCACCATGATTCCGGCATTGAACCCATAGCCGATATCATCCCCACGAATATCGATGTTCGCATCACCACCGACGGGCATCGGTGCCGCGCGGGTCAGCGTGCCATCGATCCGGTTGATGGTCGGGCCGAACCCGAGCGATACACGGTCGTTTACCCGATAGCTGATGGTTGGTTGTACCGTGATGACGCGAACCTCGCTCTCGAGGCCGTGGTAGCGACCCTGGAAGCTGCGCTCGTAGTCACTGATAACGCCGAAGGGAACGTAGACGCCCAGGCCGGCGTGCCATCTTTCGTTGATCGGGGTCACCCAGTAAGCGAAGGGGATGGCGGCAAAGGGCACCATGTCGCCCCTGTTGGTACCTGGGGCTACGCCCTCGGGATTGCGAATGTCGGTGCTCGCGTCGATGACGGCGAGCCCGCCGCTGACTTCGGGGCGTTGCAATTTGGACATGCCCGCCGGGTTACCGAAAACGGTGCTGGCGTCCATGGCGGATGAGGAGCGTCCGGCAAAGGCGGTGCCCATGCTGCTTGCACTTTGCTCGTTGATGGCAAGGCCATTGGCGTTAGCCTGCGCAGACACGGCTGCGATCGTCAGCGCGAGGGATGTTTTGAACCAGTGCTTGATCATTAGATACTCCGGAAATGACAAGGGGCGGGATCCTACCCGGTTCTGTAGATGCAAGCGAGCGCCATTCGGTTCAAAAAAGACCGAACGGCGCTGAAATGGTCCGACAAGGGGGGTAATGGCGGGTTACATGGACCCAGTGCGGGCCTGACGCAGGCGGCGCCAGTTACCAAGGCGCTCCTGCAGCTGCCCGAGGGTCTGAATGCCCTGGCTGCGGGCCTTGCTGAGCAGAATCATGGCGATCTGAGCGGTTGCCAGTGCGTCCGCCGCGGCATTGTGGCGGCGCTCGTTAGCGAGCCCGAAGTGTCGCTGCCAGTCATCAAGCCCCCCACGTCCAACCTGGGCGTCGGGGCAGAGCATGGGCGCCATCTCGGCCACGTCGAGAAAACGGTGCTGCAACTTGTATCCCAGGTCCAGACGCAGCCCGCGTGCGAGCATGCGTTGGTCGAACGGCGCGTGAAACGCCAGCATCAGGCCTTGCCCTGCGAACTCGATAAAGTCGAGCAGCGCATCGGCCGGTGCCGAACCCTGCTCGATCTCGCTGGGTGCGATGCCGTGGATCAGGGTCGACTCGTTCACCCGATGTTCACGTCGATGCAGGGTTCGCTCGAACTGGCTGCCCATCGCGATCACCCCGCCCTCGATCACCACGGCTCCAATGGAAAGAATCTGGTCTTTCTGCGTGTTGAGGCCGGTAGTCTCAAGGTCCATCACCACCCAGCGCACCTCCTTCAGAGAGGTGGTCGGTGCGACTGCCACAGTCGGCAGGGCTGCCCGTCGGTGCAGTTGCTGATCGGTGAGTTGGGGACCCCGTAGCCGGGGAAACCAGTCGCGTGGACTCATAGCTGATACCTTAGGGCGAGGCTCGATTGCAGGCGCTTGGCCTGGCGGAACGACTCGCGAAGAATGCGCCGATCCAGATGGTTCAGGGTATCCGGGTCGATGCGGTTACTGAACGGCAGGTTTTCCCGATCCTGCCGCTGATGCTGCTGCATGCGGATGAGCTGGATGAGCTGATAAGCCTCTTCGTATGCGTCGGCGTCCAACGGTTCGATCACGCCTGCCTCGCGCAGCAGGCGGAAGCGGTCAATGGTGTTGCACTCGCTGATGCGATGGGCCAGTGCTAGCACGCGGGCACCGTCGACGAAGGGAATGAGTCCCTGGGTCTTGACGTCGAGGGTGTCTTTTTCGGCACCGCTGCGGGCTACCACAAAATCCCGGAAGCGACCGATCGGCGGGCGGCTGACCAGTGCGTGCTGCGCCAGCTGATGCTGGAACACCTCGTTGGCGGCGATATGGTCGAGCACCTCGGCAAACATGCTCTCGGCCCCGTCCGGATCGCCCCAGACCACCCTGAAGTCGAAAAAGATGGACGATGCCAGCAGGTTTTCCTGTGTCGTGGTGCGGATCATCTGATCGAAACGTGCTGCCCATTCCTGCCGCGAGAGGCACAGCTTGGGATTGCTTGCCATGATATTGCCTTTGCACAGGGCGAAGCTGCATTCGGCCAGCGCGTGGTTGATGCGCTTTGCCAGTGGCAGAAGTCGAGATCTGATGGCTTCAGCCTCGGTAGCGTTCGCGGCCTCGAAGAGGATGCCGTTGTCCTGATCGGTATGCAGCGTCTGTTCGCGGCGACCTTCACTACCGAAACACAGCCAGGTGAAGGGTACGCCTGGGTCACCATGCTCTTCGATGCACAGCTCGATCACGCGGGCAACGGTGTGATCATTGAGCAGAGTAACGATATGCGTAATCTGGGAAGAGGAAGCGCCATGGGCGAGCATACTTTCCACCAGATGGCGGATGTCGGTGCGCATGGCCGCAAGCGAACTGACCCGACTCGCCTGACGTATGGTCCGCGCCAGGTGCACCAGATCCACCCGTTGCAGAGAGAACAGATCCCGCTCGGAAACCACGCCCAGCAGGCGGCCATGGTCCACTACGCAGATATGCGCAATGTGCCGCTCGGTCATTGCGATGGCCGCGTCGAAGGCGGTGGCGTTGGGCGGCAGATGATAGGGCGCCGGGGTCATCACCTGACCGATATGCTCGCTCATCTCCACCACTCCGTCAGCCACCACAGCGCGGAGGTCGCGCAAAGTAAAGATACCTTCCAGACGCTGTTCGGCGTTGGTGATGACGATACTGCCGACACTGGCCTCATGCATGTGCCTTACCGCTTCGCGGATCGGCAGGGTGGCGCGGCAACTGATCGGCTGACGCACCGCCAGGTCTCCCAGGCGGGTATCCAGAGAATACTGGGCGCCGAGGTTCTCGGCCGCCTTGAGCTGCGCCTGCTGATTGACCTGGTCGAGCAAGCTGCTCACGCCTCTCAGAGCGAAATCGCGGAAGGTCGCGGACAGGCTTACCAGGCGCACGAAGTCGGCCTGGGGCAGGGCGAGGCAGAAGCAGTCCTGGCCGGCGATATGCTCAGTGCGGGTCGCACGCTCTCCGATCAGGGCGGCGAGGGGAAAGCACTCGCCAACGCTGATCTCGAAGGTGGTTTCGGGAGTTTCCTGCCCTACGATAAGGCGCTCGCCGCGCACCATGCCTTGTTTGACGATGTAGAAATACTTAACGGGGCCTTCCTGCGGTCGAATGATCGATTCACCCTGGGCATAGAAGCGCAACTCGCAGCGTTCCACCATCCATGCCAGATGGCTGGTTTCCATCTGGCTGAATGGAGGATAGTTCTGCAGAAAGGCCATGGTGCCGTGCACATTCTGCATTACCGCGGTTTTGCCCGCCTGGGCGAAGGCTTCGTCCCTACTCATCTGCAAGACCCTTTATTATGTATGGCTAGTGTGATCCGCGCGCGACGCCGCTCCCATCCGACGTAAGTCTAGTTCCCTTTCAAAGTGTGTGGTTTAGGCTGGCGGGACAACAATAGGGAGCCCCCCAAATGACCCGCTGCGCTGATTACCATCAGGATTATCGTCAGGCCTGTGAAGATCCGGAGACCTTCTGGCAGACCCAGGCTGACGAACTGGCCTGGCACACCAGGCCAACTCGTGCGCTGACAATCGACGAACAGGGCCTCGGCCAGTGGTTCGCCGATGGCCGCCTCAACACTGCCTGGCTGGCACTGGACGCCCACGTGGCCGCTGGCCGTGGCACTCAGGATGCGATCATCTACGATTCTCCGGTGATCGGCGTCAAGCGCCGTATCAGCTATGCGGAGCTGACGGATGAAGTCTCCCACTGTGCCGGCATGCTGCGCACCCTCGGCGTTTCCAAAGGTGACCGGGTCATTATCTACATGCCTATGGTGCCAGAAGCGGTAGTCGGCATGCTTGCCTGCGCCCGCCTGGGGGCCGTGCACTGTGTTGTCTTCGGCGGCTTCGCTGCGCACGAATTGGCAGTACGTATCGACGATGCCCAGGCTCGGGTCATCCTGACGGCCTCATGTGGTATCGAAGTGGATCGGCTGATCCACTACAAGCCACTGGTGGATGCTGCCATCGCCAAGGCCAGCCAGACGATCGAGCATTGCGTAGTTCTGCAGCGCCCCCAGTGCGAGGCAACTCTTCAGGAGGGTCGTGACATTGACTGGAAGGCGGCGCAGGCGGCTGCCAGCCCGGCCGATGCAGTGCCAGTGCTGGCTACCGACCCGTTGTATGTACTTTACACTTCGGGCACCACCGGCAAGCCCAAGGGGGTCGTGCGCGACCACGGTGGTCACGCGGTAGCCATGCGCTACAGCATGAAGGCAGTGTATGACGCAAATCCGGGTGACGTTTTCTGGGCTGCATCCGACGTGGGCTGGGTCGTGGGACACTCCTACATTGTCTATGGCCCGCTGCTGGCTGGCTGTACCAGCGTTCTCTATGAAGGCAAGCCGGTCCGCACGCCGGATGCCGGTGCCTTCTGGCGGGTTTGTGCCGAATATGGCGTGAAGATGCTGTTCTCCGCGCCCACCGCTTTCCGTGCGATCCGCAAGGAAGATCCGGACGCAAAGCTGTCCCGTCAGTACGATCTGAGCAAGCTGGAGCGCTTGTATCTTGCCGGCGAGCGCCTGGATCCGCCGACCTGGCAATGGCTGGTCGAGCATTTCAGGCTGCCGGTGATCGATCACTGGTGGCAGACCGAAACGGGCTGGGCGATTGCCGCCAATCCCGCTGGATACGGCCTGCAGTCGCCAAAACAGGGCTCGGCGACCTGGCCCATGCCAGGTTTCCAGGTCAGCGTGCTGGACGACGAGGGCAAGGCGGTACCCTCTGGAGTGCAGGGCAACATCGCGCTGCGCCTGCCGCTACCGCCGGGTTGCCTGCAGGGAATCTGGGGCAATCCCGCGCGCTTCAGGGAGGGCTATCTGCGCCATTTTCCAGGCTATTACCAGTCCGGTGATGCCGGCATGATCGACTCAGACGGCTACCTGTTCATCATGGGCCGCACTGACGACATCATTAATGTCGCGGGGCATCGGCTGTCCACCGGCGAAATGGAAGAGGTGCTCGGCGCCCATGCCGCGGTAGCCGAGTGTGCCGTAATTGGCGTTGCCGATGAACTGAAGGGTGAGCTCCCCCTGGGTCTCGTCGTGCTGAAGAACGGGGTTCAGATCGAAGAGAAACAGCTGAGTAGCGAGCTCATATCCCTGGTCCGAAATGAAATCGGCGCGCTCGCGTGTTTTCAGGGCGCGTTGGTCGTCAAACGCTTGCCGAAGACGCGCTCAGGCAAGATACTCCGCCGCGTGATGCGCCAAATCGCCAATGGCGAGCCGTACAGCGTTCCGTCGACGATCGATGACCCGGAATGCCTGCCAGAACTGGCCGAACGGCTGGAAACCAGACGGTTTGCCGCAGCGGGTTGATCAGCCGCTGCAGGCCATTTCCCTGCACCGCTCGATTTGCTAAGGTGACGCCATAACCAAGACGAACGGCTAGAGTCCGATCCGTCTACAACTGTCCGGAATATGCGGCTAGGGAGAGCTGCCCGGTTGCGCAAGGGGTAGGAATTGATCAAGGTGCTCGTGGTCGATGACCATGATCTGGTACGCATGGGGATCAGCCGCATGCTCGGCGATGTGCCTGGGCTGACGGTAGTCGGTGAGGCCGACTGCGGTGAGTCCGCCATCGAACAGGCCCGCAAGCTGAAGCCGGACGTTATCCTCATGGACGTGCGGATGCCCGGGATCGGCGGCCTTGAGGCGACTCGCAAGCTCATGCAGCACGACAAGCACCTGAAGGTGATTGCCGTGACCGTGTGCGATGAAGAGCCGTTCCCGACACGCCTGATTCAAGCCGGGGCGGCCGGGTACGTGACCAAGGGCGCTGCGCTCGATGAAATGGTCACTGCCATTCGCAAAGTGCACGGCGGCCAACGTTACATCAGCCCGGATATCGCGCAGCTACTTGTCACTCGACTTTACGACCCCGTCAGCGAATCGCCCTTCGATTCGCTCTCGGAGCGAGAGATGCAGATCGCATTGATGATCGTGAGCTGTGAAAAGGTTCAAAGCATCTCAGACAAACTGTGCCTGAGCCCCAAGACCGTAAACACCTACCGCTACCGCATTTTCGAGAAGCTGGGCATTCAAAGCGACGTGGAATTGACATTGCTGGCAGTACGTCACGGCATGATTGACGCTGCCAGTTGAGCCTGATGCACCGTCCAGAATTCGATCCGCAAGCCTTTCTCGCGACCGCCAGCAGCAAGCCTGGCGTTTATCGCATGCTCGACGAGCAGGGCGAGACGCTATACGTCGGCAAGGCCAAGAATCTCAAGAAGCGCCTGGCCAGTTATTTTCGAAAAACCGGGCTCAGCCCCAAGACGGCGGCCCTGGTTGCCCGCATTCGGCAGATCGATACCTCGATCACCGCGAATGAAACCGAGGCATTGCTGCTTGAGCAGAGCCTGATAAAGGCATCGCGCCCGCCCTACAATATTCTGCTGCGTGACGATAAATCCTACCCGTACGTGTTCCTGTCCAGTCAGGACGACTTCCCCAGGCTTGGCCTGCATCGCGGCACCAAGCGGGCCAAGGGGCGCTACTTCGGCCCTTACCCGAGTGCCGGCGCGATCCGCGAGAGCCTGAGCCTGCTGCAGAAAACCTTCAAGGTACGCCAGTGCGAAGATAGCTACTACCGCAACCGCACCCGGCCGTGCCTGCAGTACCAGATCAAGCGCTGCAAGGGTCCGTGCGTAGCCCTGGTAGACAAGGCCGAGTATGACGAAGACGTGCGCCATTCCATCATGTTCCTGGAAGGGCGCAGTGGCGCGCTGGCTACCGAACTGACCCAGAAGATGGAGGCAGCAGCGGAGAACCTGGAGTTCGAACGGGCCGCCGAGCTGCGTGATCAGATCGGCATCCTGCGCAGGGTCCAGGATCAGCAGAGCATGGATACTGAGCAGGGCAATGTCGACGTGATCGCTGCTGCGGTGAGCCCCGGTGGTGCCTGCGTGCACGTCATCATGGTGCGGCAAGGGAGGGTGCTGGGTAGCAAGAACCACTTTCCTCGCATACCGATAGAGCAGACGCCCGGCGAGGTGCTGGCCGCCTTCTTGCCGCAGTACTACCTGGGTGCTGCCGAACGGGAGGTGCCCGGAGACATCATCATCAATGCCATGCATGATGACATGCCAGTGATCGCCGACGCCCTGGCGCAGGCTCGCGGCTACGGCGTCAGCATCGCCCATCGCGTGCGTGGCATACGCAGCCGCTGGCAAAGCATGGCGGTAACCAATGCCGAGGCAGCACTTACGGGGATGCTCGCCAACCGACAGAACATGCAGGCCCGCTTCGAAGCGCTGCAGGAGGCCCTGCAGCTCGATGAGACACCGACTCGGCTGGAGTGTTATGACATCAGTCATTCTCACGGGGAAGCGACGGTAGCCTCCTGTGTGGTATTCGGTCCCGAGGGTCCGCTAAAAAGCGATTACCGCCGCTATAACATCGAAGGCGTCACCGCGGGTGATGACTATGCCGCCATGCGTCAGGCCCTGAGTCGACGCTTCAGCAAGCTCAAGGACGGCGAGGGCAAGATGCCCGACATCCTCCTGGTCGACGGCGGGAAGGGGCAGATGTCCATGGCGATCGAGGTGTTGCAGGAACTCGCTGTTCACGACCTGACGTTGCTGGGCGTGGCCAAGGGCGTTACTCGCAAGGCTGGCATGGAAACTCTTTATCTCAATGATCCGCAGCATGAACTGGTCTTGCCAGGTCATTCACCCGCTCTTCATCTGATTCAGCAGATTCGTGACGAAGCGCACCGCTTCGCCATTACTGGTCACCGCGCTCGCCGCGGCAAGACCCGTAATACTTCCACTCTGGAGGGTATCGAAGGTATCGGGCCCAAGCGCCGCCGGGAGCTGCTCAAGCACTTTGGCGGGCTGCAGGAACTAAAGCGAGCCAGCGCTGCGGAGATAGCAAAGGTGCCGGCCATCAGCAAAAAGTTGGCGGAACAGATTTATGCCGCTCTGCATAGCGACTAGAATGCGCCAATAGACGCCTAATCGAGACTGCATGAACATTCCGAATATTCTCACGCTCCTGCGGGTCGGGTTGATTCCGATCTTTATTCTGCTGTACTACCTTCCTTATAACTGGAGCTACCTCGCTGCGGCCATCATCTTTACCCTCGCCAGCGTGACAGACTGGCTGGACGGTTATCTGGCACGAAAGCTGGAGCAGGGCACTCCTTTCGGTGCGTTTCTTGATCCGGTAGCCGACAAGCTCATGGTGGCAGTCGCCCTGGTGCTGTTGGTGCAGAGCCACGCCAACTTCTGGGTCACTGCGCCGGCCATCGTCATCATAGGCAGGGAGATCGTTATTTCGGCATTGCGTGAATGGATGGCCGAGCTGGGCGCGCGCGGCAAGGTCGCGGTTTCCAAGCTCGGCAAATACAAGACCGCCATGACCATGGTGGCGCTGGTAGTGCTACTCGCCAACCCGCCAGTGCTGACCAACTGGGTCATTCTCGGCAACGCGCTACTCATGCTTTCGGCAGTCCTGACACTGTGGTCCATGTACGTTTACCTGAAAGCAGCATGGCCCTACATGAGCATGGATACCGAGAAAAAGGACTCCGAATAACTTTTTCGAATCAATGACTTGACAGCCCGTCGCAGCGAGATAGAATGGGCGCCGTTCCAAAGCGGGAATAGCTCAGTTGGTAGAGCACGACCTTGCCAAGGTCGGGGTCGCGAGTTCGAGTCTCGTTTCCCGCTCCATATTCAGACTAAAGCCACCTCCGGGTGGCTTTTTTCGTTCCCCGCGCGCCGCCGTTCCAGCTTCAAAACATCTCCTGCGTTGACTTTCAGGCCTAAGACTAACGTCGGGGATTCGTTCTCACGCGTTCTTTAGCAGAATGAATCGACGGAAGACTCCAGCGTTACCGGATTTCCCAATTTGGTCCTAACAAGAAAGTGGAGAGCAACACGATGGCAGACAAAGAAAAAGCTGCTGCATACTGGTCGGCGAACCTTCGCCTGATTCTCGGCAGCCTCGTTATCTGGGCGCTATGTTCCTTTGGTTTCGGCATTCTACTACGGCCCATGCTTTCCGGCATTTCCGTAGGTGGAGCCGACCTTGGCTTCTGGTTCGCTCAGCAAGGCTCGATCCTCATCTTTGTGGGTTTGATCTTCTTCTATGCCTGGAGAATGAACAAGCTGGACAAAGAATTCGGTCTGGAGGAATAAGAGATGAGCCAGTTTGTTATCAATCTGCTGTTTGTAGGCGCCTCGTTCGCGCTATATATCGGCATCGCGATATGGGCCAGAGCGGGCTCCACCAAGGAGTTCTATGTCGCAGGCGGTGGCGTACACCCGGTCACCAACGGCATGGCTACCGCAGCGGACTGGATGTCTGCGGCGTCCTTCATCTCCATGGCCGGTCTGATCTCGGTCGGCTACGTCAACTCGTCGTTCCTTATGGGCTGGACTGGCGGCTTCGTGCTGCTGGCGATGCTGCTGGCGCCTTATCTGCGCAAGTTCGGCAAGTTCACCGTGCCGGATTTCGTCGGTGATCGCTTCAACAGCAGAGCTGCCCGGGTAGTGGCGGTTATCTGTCTGCTGGTCATCTCGACGACTTATGTAATCGGTCAGATGACAGGCGCCGGCGTTGCATTCGCCCGCTTCCTGGAAGTGAGCAGCACTACCGGTCTGATCATCGCCTCCTGCGTCGTGTTCGTATACGCCGTACTCGGAGGCATGAAGGGGATCACCTACACCCAGGTGGCGCAGTATGTGGTGCTAATCGTGGCCTACACCATCCCGGCGATCTTCATTTCGCTGCAGATGACCGGGCACCTGCTGCCACAAACCGGCCTGTTCGGTACGCACGTGGAGTCGGGCGTTCCGATGCTTCAAAAGCTGGATGAGGTGGTGCGTGAACTCGGCTTCCAGGACTACACCGCAGACGTGTCGAACAAACTGAACATGTTTCTGTTCACCATGTCGCTCATGATCGGTACCGCAGGTCTGCCTCACGTTATCATTCGCTTCTTCACCGTGCCGAAGGTTGCCGATGCACGTTGGTCCGCTGGCTGGGCGCTGGTTTTCATCGCGATCCTGTACACGACTGCTCCCGCTGTTGCGTCCATGGGCCGCCTGAATCTGATCAATACCATCTATCCCGAAGGGCCGACCGAGCCGGCACTGGAATATGCCGAGCGTCCGCAGTGGCTCCAGACCTGGGAAGATACCGGCCTGGTTCGTTTCGAAGACCGGAACAACGACGGTCGCATCCAGATGTACAACGAAACACCTGCCTTTGCTGACACTGCCGAAGCACGCGGCTGGGCTGGCAATGAACTGGTGGTGAACAACGATATTCTGGTACTGGCGAACCCGGAAATTGCCAACCTGCCAGGCTGGGTTGTCGGTCTGATCGCTGCCGGTGGTATTGCGGCCGCACTGTCGACCGCAGCAGGTCTGTTGCTGGCGATTTCCTCCGCCATCAGTCACGACCTGATCAAGAAGATCATCAATCCCCGGATCAGCGAAAAGGGGGAAATGCTTGCCGCACGTATTTCCATGGCGGTGGCCATCGTAATTGCCACCTGGCTGGGGATCAATCCACCGGGCTTTGCGGCGCAGGTGGTCGCTCTTGCCTTCGGTATCGCTGCTGCTTCGATCTTCCCGGTGCTGATGATGGGTATCTTCTCCAAGCGCATCAACAGCAAGGGCGCTGTACTGGGCATGCTGGCCGGTCTGCTGAGCACCACCATTTACATCTTCCTGTATCTGGGCTGGTTCTTCATTCCGGGCACCAACACGCTCGCCAACGTTCCGGACAACTGGCTGCTCGGGATTTCCCCACTGTCGTTCGGTGCGGTCGGTGCTGTTATCAACTTCGCTGTAGCTTTCGGGGTATCCTATCTGACCGAAGAGCCGCCGCAGGAAGTCCAGGATCTGGTGGAAAGCGTGCGCTATCCCAAAGGTGCTGGTGGAGCTGTGGCACACTGAGAACCATCCTGAGCGGAGTGTCATGCTCCGCTCTTGATGTAACCCGCGGGCTTCCTCTCGGAAGCCCGCCTTGTTTCCGAGACATGAATTTATGATCTGGCACTTGTTCGCGCTGGCCGCCGCAGGTTTGGGAGCGGCGGGGGTTGGCTTTCTGCTGCGGGCCGCATCCGGCAGAAAGTTACCAAAATGGATCGTCCCGGCTTGCGCCGGTTTGGGAATGCTGACCTACCAGATCTATTTCGAGTATTACTGGTTCGAACACAAGCAAAGCCAGCTGCCCGCGAGTTCCGTGGTCGTGGCAAGCGAAACACAGCAGGCAATCTGGCGCCCCTGGACTTACCTGATACCCATGACGGTTAGCTTCAGCGTGGTTGATCGCAGCAATCTGATGGAGATCCAGGTAGATGGCAACCTGGTGAAACGTTTCATCCTGTACCGGTTCCAGAAGGAGTATGTGGATCTGGTGAGCCATCACACCCATCTGCTCAACTGCGACACGATGGAGCTGGTGCCCGAGGCCGATGATGGCAGCCTCAGACTCGATAGAATGCGCAAGCTTAACGGTGAGGATCCCTTGTATCTGGCCGTCTGCCGCTAGTGCGAGGCGAGTGTGGTGAAGTGTTCAGACTGCGCTTGCCAAGCAGAACCAATTAGGACATAATGCTGCCCGTCGATAGCTGGGCAGCAAATTACCTTTCTTATCAACGAGATAAGGTTGTTTCAGAGTAGCTTTTCGACTCCGTTACGCGATTTCACCCTCCGCGTAGTGGTCCCTATGAGGCCGGGTGGCAGAGTGGTCATGCAGCGGATTGCAAATCCGTCAACGCCGGTTCGATTCCGACCTCGGCCTCCATTATTCAGCAGTACCGTACCTGTAAGCCCGGATGGCGAAACTGGTAGACGCAAGGGACTTAAAATCCCTCGGGGGTAACCCCGTGCCGGTTCGATTCCGGCTCCGGGCACCAGTAACCACGCGGCTTCACCATCTCGCTCGTCACGTCCTCGCCTGAAATACCCTGTAGCCTGAACTGTTCCTGACCGTCTGAACTTGCACGACACCCTGTCGTCACAGCAGTACACGGACTGGCATGGGAGTTCCCATGAGGGCGCTCGACCCCCTCGGTACCGGATTGATTCCCTTGGTCAGAACCCTGATCAAGCGTTTCGTCGATAATGACATGCCTGCCTATTCGGCAGCGCTTGCCTACCGCGCCCTGTTCGCGATGTTCCCTTTTCTGATGTTTCTCATTGCGATCATCGGCTTTCTCGACATTCCCGAGTTCTTCGAGTGGCTGCATGAGCAGGCCCAGCTTGCATTGCCGCCGCAGGTGATCGAACTGGTCGATCCGGTCATCGACAACCTCCAGGAACAACGGGGCGGGGTCCTGCTGACTGGTATTGCGGTTGCCCTCTGGACCGGTTCCAAGGCGGTTCGCGATATGGTCAAGGCGATGAACAAGGCCTACGATGTACCAGAGCAGCGACCGGCCTGGCAGATGGGCCTGCTGAGCCTCGGCTTCACTACCGGCGCTGCCGGCCTGGCTATCTCGGCGGCTGGGTTCATGTTGCTCGGACCGCAGGCAATGGAGTGGCTGGCAGCTCAGTTCGGCATCGCCGACCTGTTCGTAACGATATGGACGTGGTTGCGCTGGCCGCTGATCGTCCTGATGCTGATGCTGCTGGTTGCCCTCATCTATTACTTCGCACCCGCCACGGAACAGCGTTTCCGATTTGTCACGCCCGGGGCAGTACTCGCTGTTGCAGGTTGGATTGGAGCGTCGCTGGGCTTCGGAATATATGTGCAGAACTTCGGAAACTACGATGCTATCTACGGCAGTATCGGCGCGATGATCATTCTCATGCTGTATTTGTACATATCCTCGATGGTCATGCTGTTCGGCGCGCACGTCAATGCGGTGTACGAGCATGCGCGGGACGATGGCAAGGATCCTGGCGACGTCACCCTGACAGACTGACACCCGGGCGCCGAACTCTCAGCAGGCGCTGTCGTCTCAAGCCCTAGAATTCAGGCGAAAGGCGGGAATTGCATGGGTATGTTCAATACAGGCGGCATAGGACCGGTCGTCCTTATCAAGCGCACCATAAGCGACTTCATGGCAGACGACATGATGACCTACGCCTCGGCACTGGCTTATCGTGCATTGTTCTCACTGTTTCCGTTCCTGCTGTTTCTCATCGCGATGCTCAGCTTCCTTCACCTGGAGAACTTCTTCGAATGGCTGCGTGGGCAGGCGGCGATGGCCCTGCCTCCGGAGGCGCTGGACCAGGTAAACCCCGTCATCGATCAATTACAGCAGGATCGTAGCGGCCTGCTCTCGCTGGGCGTACTGGTGGCGTTGTGGAGTGCCTCGTTCGGGATACAGGCGCTGATGAACGCGATGAACAAGGCTTACGATGTGGTGGAGAGTCGGCCGTTCTGGAAAATCTTCATTCTTTCCATCCTGTATACCATCGGCGTAGCCGTTCTGCTGCTCATGGCGGCTGCACTCATGATTCTCGGCCCTCAGGTGATGGAACTGCTTGCCAACCTCATCGGAATGGGGGATCTGGTGGTTACCATCTGGTCCTGGGTACGCTGGCCAGTTGCGGTGTTGCTGATGATGACCGTGGTTGCCTGGCTGTATTACGTCTGTCCGGACGTGCAGCAGGAATTCCGCTTCATCACTCCCGGCTCCATTCTGGCCGTGATCGTCTGGATAGTCGCATCGTTGGGGTTCGGCTTTTATGTGCAGAATTTCGGCGATTACGACGCGGTATACGGCAGCATCGGGGCGATCATCGTACTGCTTTTGTACTTTTATCTATCGGCGGCTGTTTTGCTGTTCGGCGCGGAAATGAACGCAGTGATCGAACATGCCTCGGTTGAGGGCAAGAATCCAGGGGAGAAGGACGTGGGGGAAAGTGGGAGAGGAGGCGAAGCGGCCCGAGGTGCAAGGCTTTAGCTGTCCGAGAGTTCGCTTGCGCTGGGGGCAGATTGCCGCTTGGGTTATGCTGTGCACTTCGACAGGCACAGGGCGGATTCCATGAAAGATTATGACTTCGATCTCTTCGTCATCGGCGCAGGTTCAGGCGGAGTGCGGGCCAGCCGAATGGCTGCGAGTTTCGGTGCGCGGGTAGCGGTCGCCGAGGACATGTATCTGGGCGGCACCTGCGTGAACGTGGGCTGCGTTCCCAAGAAATTGTTCGCCTATGCAGCCCATTTTGCGGAAGATATCGAAGATGCACGGGGCTATGGCTGGGACCTTGCCGAAGCTGGCTTCACCTGGAAGCGGCTGCTCGACAACAAGAATGCGGAAATTACACGTCTCAATGGTATCTACCGCAATCTCCTGGTTTCCGCCGGCGTCACGCTGATCGATGGCCGCGCCCGTTTCGTCGACTCCCACACTGTCGAAGTGAACGGTACACGTCATACCGCAGAACGCATTTTGATCGCCACAGGGGGCTGGCCCTTCGTGCCGGAGTTCCCTGGGCGGGAGCATGTGATCACTTCCAATGAGGCTTTTTACCTCGAGCAACTGCCGCGGCGCACCCTGGTGGTTGGGGGCGGTTACATCGCGGTCGAGTTCGCCAGCATTTTCCACGGACTTGGCTGTGAGACCAGTCTGCTCTACCGCGGCGACCTGTTCCTGCGTGGGTTCGACCGGGATGTGCGTGAACACGTGGCGTTGACGCTACAAGCCAAGGGCCTTGATCTGCAGTTCAATACCGACGTCCAGCGAATAGACCGCCATTCCGATGGCTCGCTGAAAGTCACCCTGCAAAATGGCGGTGTGTTGGAAACCGATCTGGTGCTCTATGCCACGGGGCGCAGGCCACGGGTTGAGGGCCTGGGACTGGAAAACACCGGCGTGTCGCTGTCGGACAAGGGCTTCGTCGAGGTCGACGAACTCTACCAGACACGTGATCCGGCAGTATTCGCGATCGGTGACGTGACCGACACGGTTCAACTGACGCCGGTGGCGCTGGCAGAAGGCATGGCGCTGGCACGCAGGCTTTACAAGCCGGAGGAGTACCTGCCGGTCGATTACGAGCACCTGGCAACGGCGGTTTTCTGCATACCCAATATCGCCACGCTTGGGCTTACCGAGATCCAGGCCCGCGAGCGGGGCCACAAATTGCGCGTATTCGAAAGCCGCTTCCGCGCGATGCGCAACACCCTGGCTGGCCGCCCGGAGCAAAGCTTCATGAAGCTGGTAGTCGACAAGCACAGTGATCAGGTGCTGGGTATCCACATGGTGGGGCCGGATGCTGGCGAAATCATTCAGGGACTGGCCGTCGCAGTAAAGGCGGGGGCAACCAAGGCGGTTTTCGACGCTACCCTTGGAATCCATCCCACCGCCGCCGAGGAGTTCGTTACCATGCGCACTCCGGTCAGAGAGGATGACTGAGCCTTGAGCTGGTTCTATGCATTCGATCTGTTCGGGGTCGCGGTATTCGCTATCACCGGCGCCCTGATGGCAGGGCGCAAATCCATGGACCTGTTCGGGGTCATGGTGATCGCACTGGTCACTGCGCTCGGCGGCGGAACTCTGCGCGACGCGATCCTCGACAATCACCCGGTCGCCTGGATCCGTAACGATCTTTACATTCTGGTCGCGGTCCTGGCCGCCGTAGGCACTATCGTCTGGGTGCGCTTCACGCGCCCCATCCATGAAACGGGTCTGCTCATTGCCGATGCCTTTGGGCTCGCGGTGTTTACCGTGATCGGTACGCAGGTCGCGATGGCGCAGGAGGTGCCTGCCAGTGCAGCGGTGATCATGGGGGTAATGACGGGCGTGGCAGGGGGCGTCATGCGCGACATCATCTGCAACGAGATACCGCTGATCTTTCAGAAGGAAATTTACGCGACCGCCTGTATCGCTGGCTCGCTGGTGTATATCGTGCTGCACCAGATCGAATCGCCGACCGGTTTTGACGTGACCGTTGCCATGCTCACGGTTCTGGTCATTCGTCTGGCGGCGATTCGCTGGCACCTGGGCCTGCCGCGGTTTCACCTGCTGGATGGAAAACCGCGCCGGGACAATCAGTGATGATGGTGGTGGTCGTCAGAGTGTCGGGGGTTGCCGGTTGCCCCCGGCGCCCTGACCTCCACCTCTAGTTCAACCGAGCCAGCCTTCTCGAAGTGCAGGGTAAGCGGGAAGGGGGTGCCCTCGGTCAGGGGCTGCTTGAGATCGAACAGCATCACATGGTATCCGCCCGGCTCGAAACTGACCTCTTCTCCTGCGTCGATGCTGATCGACTCGAGCTTTTGCATCTTCATCAGTCCATCCTGATGCACGTGTTCGTGCAGCTCGGCATGGCCCGCTGCCGGAGTTTGCACGCCGATCAGGCGATCACCAGCAGCTCCCCGGTTATGAATTGTCAGGTAGGCGGCGCCAGTGGGGGCGACCGGGGGCACCGCACGGGACCAGGGGTCGGAGATCCGGATGTCGGCGACGTCGAAGTCCGCGGAGATGGCAGGTGCGGCAAACAGGGCAACGAGGATCCAGGGTAATGAGCGTTTCATAGGAGCTTCCTGACTGTTGATTGGCTCAGATTACCCCGATCCAGCCGGACTGAATAGCCTTACTCCAGGCGGACCCGGTACACCTCGGCAAGTGAAATGACGCCCTGGCGGGCGAGTTCGAGCGCGCCTTCGGTCAGCGGTCGCATGCCATCACGTTGTGCCTGTTGTTCGATCTCCTGAGCTGACGCATCGGGACGAATAAGCCGTCGCAACTCGCTCGTGACCTCCAGCAGCTCGTATACCGCGATACGTCCGGCGAAGCCGCGGCCGTGACAATGGTCGCAACCGGCACCCACCCGAAACGCTTCATCGCCGTTCAGTCCCAGTGCCTGGTAAACATAGTCGGGCACCTTCTCTTCGGTAAGACAATGGGTGCAATTGCGCCGGGCGAGGCGCTGTGCGAGCACACCGATAAGGCTTGCGTTGACCAGATAGGGTGCAATGCCGATTTCCAGAAGGCGCGTGACGGTAGCTGCCGCGCTGTTGGTGTGCAGGGTGCTCAATACCAGGTGGCCGGTCAGCGCGCTCTCTGTAGCCATGAGAGCTGTTTCCTGATCCCGAATCTCCCCGACCATGATGACGTCCGGGTCATGCCGCAGAATGTGCCTCAGGGCGCGAGCGAAGGTGTAACCAATCGCGGAACGCACCTGAATCTGGCGAATTCCGCCAATCTGGTACTCCACCGGATCCTCGACTGTAATGATGTTCACTCCCGTCTTGCGGATGTCGTTGATCGCAGCGTAGAGAGTAGTACTTTTGCCTGAACCGGTGGGCCCGGTAACCAGGACGATACCCTGGTTAAGGCTGATCAGATTGCGAAAGCGTCGGGCGTCGGTCTCGCTAAAGCCCAGCTGCTCCAGACTCTTGAGGCTCTGCGTGGTATCGAGAATCCGCATTACCACGCTTTCGCCATGGATCGTGGGCATGACCGAGAGGCGGAGATCGATCGTGCGGCCGCTGATTCTCACCATGTAACGTCCATCCTGCGGCAAACGTCGCTCGGCGATGTTCATTCCACCGATAATCTTGATCCGACTGACGATGGCGGGCAGGGTGCTGCGCTTGATCTGACGTATGTCCATGAGCATACCGTCGACGCGAAACTGTATCGTTGCCTCGCGTTCACCGGGGCGTATATGGATATCGGACGCGCGCCGGCTGATCGCATCTTCCAGCAGATTGTCCACGAAGCGGACGGTCGGCTTGTCTTCGGCGAGGGTTTTTATTTCCTGCAGTGAAAGGTCCGGCTCGACCTGATCGTACTCAGGCAGTACCTCCGCAGTGGCGGCGCCATAATGCATGTTGATCGCCTGTTCGATGGCACGGGGGTCCGCCAGCACCGCTTCGACCGGCTTGCCAGTGATGAAGCTCAGAGTGTGCAGCAGCTCGGGACGGGTAGGGTCAGGGCAGGCTACTATGATGCGGTCGGAATGCAGCATCAGCGGGATGACCTTGTACTGACGTGCAGCCGTTTCCGGAAGCAGTTTGAGCAGCTCATCCTCGATATCGAACCCCTCGAGCTGCACCTCAGGCACGCGTAACTGCTCCGCGATTGCCTGGCGTAACTGCTCCGGCGTAATCGCCCCCGAGCCCAGGAGAATTTGGCCAAGCCTGATTCCGGGCTGCCTGCGCTGTTGCTCCAGGGCGGAACTCAGCTGTCTGGTATCGATCAGACGCCGGGCCAGCAGCAGCTGCCCGAGCAGTTGCTCGGGCATGTCACTACCATGTTGCTTAAGGTGAGCGTAAAGGTCTTCGCGCGAGCTGACCAGCATGCATACTCCTTGGGAAACGCCTGTACGCGGGAATCCCGGAACTGTGAGAGGATTAACGAAAATTCAACAGATTATGGCTTTTGGCCAGACCTTAAATCCAGCACACTTTCCTCGGTGGGCCGGGCTTCAGACGGGTGATCGAAAACGGCGCCATTTCGAACGGGATCAACATGAGCGAAAGACGAAAACTGGAGCGCCATACTGTGAGCAGCAGTCTGGAAGTATATGACCTGGAGACCGGCAATCTGCTGGGCCGGGTGGTGGACCTGCACGTCGAAGGGCTTATGCTGCTCAGCGACAAGCCGATAGAAATGTTCAAATCGTTTTCCCTGCAGATCAATCTGCCGATGACGCTCAACGGAATGGATGAGTTTTTGCTGGACGCTGAAAGCCTGTGGAATCGGGAAAGCATCGGAGGAGGGCAGTACTGGACTGGACTGCATTTTACGCATCTCCCGGCTGAGTCTCGGCAGTGTATCGAGAAGATGGTGGCAAGCCGATAACCGCTGGTCGAGGCCAATTGATATGGATAATCATTCTCATTGACAGTGTGCATCTCCGGGCCGATACTGACACCATCATCTCGCTCGGAGGATTACACCCATGCGTAAATCAGTCATGTTGATGGCCGGCTCTTCCCAATCGATTTGCCAGGCCTGGCATCTGTTGCGCGAGATCGAGCGCAACCGCGCGAACGGCGCCCGTATGGAAGGGGCATCGGCGAGCAAGCAGCCCGGCGCGACACAACGTTGAACTAACCGTAGTCGTATCTGCCATAAGTTGGAGACAACCGACCAAATGGGAGATGAAGATGTCAGATCACGTCTACAAAAAGATCGAAATCGTTGGCTCATCGACAACCAGTATCGATGATGCCATCCGTACAGCGATCGCCCAGTGCAGCCGTACGGTAAACAACGTCGAGTGGTTCGAAGTCAGCGAGACGCGTGGCCATGTAGTGGACGGTCAGGTAGCCCATTTTCAGGTGGTGCTGAAGGTCGGTTTCCGTATCGAGGCCAGCACCTGAAGCATCCTGCGCGTCGCTGTGCGGCGCGCATACCGTTAACCTCACCAGCGGAACTCTCCGTTGCAATTCCGGCCTATACTTGTGTCGACAACCGAGGGACGGCACATGCAGACGGAAGCGGTATCCCAGGCCAGTGAGCACATCCAGTTGCTCCGCAACATCCACGGCCGCGAATTTCTCGAAGTGCAGCACCCCGCCGTCAAAGCCCGCATTTCCCTGGAAGGTGCCCATCTGGTTGCCTGCGTGCCGGCTGGTCAGGACCCGTTGCTGTGGATGAGTCCGGTTGATCCGGAAGTGCCGGGCAGGCCTCTTCGTGGCGGCGTTCCCATTTG
Source organism: Pseudomonas sp. (assembly GCA_030603065.1). GTDB lineage: Bacteria > Pseudomonadota > Gammaproteobacteria > Pseudomonadales > Pseudomonadaceae > Halopseudomonas. The sequence goes on along the minus strand of JAUVYN010000004.1, from coordinate 60,747 downwards.
CTGGCCCTGGTTCGCTGACGAACGTGAAGGGCCGGCCCATGGCATTGCCCGGACCAGCCACTGGATTCTCAAGGAATGCTCCACTGCTCCTCATCAAATCCGTATTGTGCTGGCACTGCCGGAGGCCGAGATAGCGCGTCAGCTGCCTGGCGAATCCTGGCAGCTGGAAGCGGAGTTCGTCCTGGGTCAGGCTTTGCAGATCTGTCTGACCACCACCAATACCGGTAACAGGCCGCAGCCCCTCAGTCAGGCACTGCATACCTATCTGCCGGTCGACAGCATTCATCGTGCGGAGGTGTGGGGGCTAGAGGGTTGCCGCTATGCAGACAAGGTGACCGGCATTGCCGACAACCAGCAGCAGGGCCCTGTCACCTTTTCCGGCGAAGTCGATCGCATCTACTACGATCATCAAAGTCCGGTGCAGCTTCACGACGGTTCCGATCACTTTCTTCAGGTCGGTCGCGAGGGCAGCCAGTCGGTAGTGGTATGGAACCCATGGATTAAAAAGGGGGGGCGCTTGAGTCAGTATCCGGCGGACGGTTACCTTGGCATGGTATGTATCGAGGCGGCTAACGCAGGGCCTGATGCACGTGTTCTCGAGCCCGGTGAGAGCCACACGCTGAGCACAGATATTCGTCGGGTGTGACGTTCCGCCTTAGCAACGGCGATAGTCGATACCCTGTATCGTCACGCTGACTTGTGTGCCGGCGGTGCCCGCAACGAGCTGCTCGATCTCGTTTAGGCAGCCAATGGCAGCGATCCCACCGGTGGCCTGCGCGAACTCGCACGCTGCCTGCACCTTGGGGCCCATCGAGCCTTCCGCGAAGACCAGTCGTTCCAGCTCGGAAGGGTGCGCGGCCGCGATTGCCAGGGGATTGTCGGACCCCCAATTGACGTAAGCGGCATCGACATCAGTGGCTATGATGAGCCGATCGCAATTCAGCTCGCGGGCGAGCAGCGCAGCGCACAGGTCCTTGTCTATCACTGCCTCCACTCCGGATACGCGACCCGTTTGCTCGTAGCGAACCGGGATGCCGCCACCACCGGCGCAAATGACTATCGCCCCCATCTCAAGCAACCATTCTACGGGACGGCGTTGCAGTATTCTCTGCGGCCGAGGACTGGGAACGACCCGGCGATAGTGTTCACCATCCGGCGCCATACTCCAGCCATTGCTGGCTGCGAGCGCCTCGGCCTGGGCAAGGCTGTATAGCGGCCCGATGGGCTTGCTGGGGTGAACAAAGGCAGGGTCTTCCGGGTCTACCTCGACCTGGGTGAGCAGGGTAGCCAGAGTGGCATCCTGCGGTAACCGATTGGCCAGTTCCTGTTCGATCAGGTAACCGATCATGCCCTCCGTTTCCGCTCCAAGTACATCGAGCGGATAGGGCTCGACGCATGGATAAGCGGCCGCCTGCAAGGCCAGCAGCCCCACCTGGGGACCATTGCCATGGGCTATGATCAGTTCGTTCCCGGCGGCGACCAGCGCAATCTGCGCTGTCGCGGCGGCAATGTTACGGCGCTGGTTGGCGGCTGTCATCGGCTCGCCTCGGCGCAGCAGCGCGTTACCGCCCAGGGCAATGGCTAGGCGCATCGGTACCGCCTCATCAGTAGTCCAGCGGGTCGCGGACTATCGGGCAGGTCATGCAATGCCCGCCACCACGGCCGCGTCCAAGTTCGCTCGATTCAATGGTAATGACCTCGATACCGGCCTTGCGCAGCAGCGTGTTGGTGTAGGTATTACGGTCATAACCGATGACAACTCCGGGCTCGATGGCTACCACATTGTTGCCATCATCCCACTGTTCCCGCTCCGCCTCGTAACTGTCGCCCCCCGTCTGCACTACCCGCAGCGTCTGGAGTCCCAGCGCTTCGGCGACGACTGCCAGAAAGGGACGCTCTTCTCGACGAACGTCGATCCCGCCTGCGCGGCTTTCGTCCGGGCGAAGACTGAAGGCGACGATACCCTGAACCACATCCGGGTAGATGGTCACCAGGTCGCGGTCACAGAAACTGAACACGGTATCCAGATGCATTGCCGAACGTGATCGCGGCAGGCCGGCGACTATGACCCGAGATGCCGCGCCAGCGGCGAACAGCGCCGCAGCGAGCTGACCTATCGCCTGGCGCGAACTGCGTTCACCCATACCGACCAGCACCACGCCGTTGCCGATCGGCATGACATCGCCCCCCTCGAGGGTGGCAAGTCCATGGCTCTGGTCCGGGTCGCCGTACCATACTGGAAAGTCATGGGCGGTAAATTCGGGATGAAAACGGTATATGGCCGCTGCGAGCAGCGTTTCCTGGCGACGGGCAGGCCAGTGCATCGGATTCAGGGTCACACCCTGGTAGATCCAGCATGAGGTATCGCGGGTGAAAAGGGTGTTTGGCAAGGGAGGAAGAATGAAGCTCGAGTGCCCCAGGTACTCTCGAAACAGGCGGCTGATCTCGCTGCTCTGAGTTCCGGGCAAATCCTCGCCGGAAACGCCGCCGACAAGAAACTCCGCGAGCTGTCGCGGGGCTAGCTCGTTCATCCAGGCGCGTACTTCATCCTGCAAACCGATGCCCACGTCGTTGGCGGTGATCTTGCGATCCAGAATCCAGGCGCGGGCATCCGTCAGGCCAAGGATATCCGTGAGCAGGTTATGCATCTCCAGCACTTCCACTCCACGCTCACGCAGCTTGGTTACGAAATCGAAATGATCCCGCTTGGCCTGGTTTACCCAAAGCACGTCATCGAACAGAAGCTCGTCGCAGTTGCTAGGAGTTAGGCGCCGGTGCGCCAGCCCTGGAGCGCAAACGAGCACTTTTCGCAGGCGGCCTGCTTCGGAATAGACGCCAGGGACGAGTGTGTCGACAGTCATTGTGCCTCCAGGATCAAAGGGTCAGAACACCCTGATACATGCCCCATGCAGCAACGAGGGCCGCTAGGAGAACGCAGAGGAAAACCATCTTTTCGAGCGGGCGGAATACCGGCTCGCCCTTCTCACGCTTGGCCTTGGCAAAAAAGATGGCACCGGGCGCATAAAGCAGTGCGGAAAGCAGCACGTATTGAACGCCGCCGGCATACACCAGCCATACCGCATACAGGGTAGCGATGACCGCCAGCAGTAGGTCGCGATTGCGCAACGCGTCCTGCCCCTGATAGGTGTCACGGGTCCAGGCGACTCTAACTGCATAGGCAGCCGACCAGAAGTAGGGGAGCAGGATCATTGAGGTGGCGAGGTACAGCAGATTGAGATAGGTCGCCGCGTTGAACAGAGTGAAGACCAGAAACAGTTGAATCAGGCCATTCGACGCCCAGAGTGCATTGACTGGTACTCCGCGGGAATTTTCCTTGCGCAGAAAGCTGGGCATGGTCCCGTCCCGAGCACCGGCGAAGAGAATTTCGGCACTGAGCAACGTCCAGGCAAGCAGCCCTCCAGCGAGTGAAACGACCAGCCCAACGCTGATGAGTACCGCACCCCAGCGTCCCACCACCTGTTCGAGCACACCGGCCATGGACGGGTTCTGCAGGGCAGCGAGCTCGGGCTGGCTCATTATGCCCATGGACAGCATATTGACCAGCACCAGTAGCAGCAGGACGCTTAGAAAGCCGATTATGGTGGCCTTGCCGACATCGCTGCGCCTGCCGGCGCGGGCGGAGTATACGTTGGCGCCCTCGATACCGATGAAAACCCACACCGTGACCAGCATCATGCCGCGTACCTGGTCCAGCACGCTACCGAGTTCGAGGTTGCCAGTGCCCCAGAAGTCCGCGGTGAATATGTCGATGCGAAAGGCAATCGCCGTGATGATGATGAACAGAATGAGGGGAATGACCTTGGCTATGGTGGTAACGAGGTTGACGAATGCCGCCTCCCGTATACCGTTCAGCACAAGCAGATGCAGCAGCCAGAGCAGGGCAGAGGCACATAGGATGGACAACAGGGTGTTGCCTTCGCCGAAAGCAGGAAAAAAGATGCCCAGCGTACTGAACAACAGGACGAAGTAGCTTACGTTGCCGATCCAGGCGCTGATCCAGTAGCCCCAGGCCGAGGAGAACCCCATATAGTCGCCGAATCCCGCCTTGGCATAGGCATACACACCGGCGTCCAGTTCTGGCTTTCGATTGGCCAGCGACTGGAACACCATCGCCAGGGTCAGCATGCCTACAGCGGTGATGGCCCAGCCGATCAGCACCGCGCCGGCGCCGGCGCTAGCTGCCATGTTCTGCGGTAGCGAAAAGATGCCGCCACCGATCATCGAGCCTACCACCAGCGCGATCAGCGCGCCGAGTTTGAGTTTGCGAGCAGAATCCGACATCGTGCACCTCCATTCCATGAGAAGCGTTCGATCAGTTAAGCATGCCGCGGGCAACATGAAAGTGATCTGCATCAAGTCAGCGCAGGGCAGTATTGATCGCCGATTCGCTGACCGAAATCACGGAAAAGCACCCAGACCCGGACTAGACTTTCCGGCAAGCACAGGCAACCGGTGACAGGGATGGCCGACTTACCAGTCTTTCGAGCGCGCGCGCTGACCCGAACCTTCCAGATGGGCGACGTGCAGATCCAGGCTCTGCGGGGTATTGACCTGGATCTGTACGAAGGTGAGTTCGTGGTATTGCTTGGGGCCTCTGGCAGCGGAAAATCCACGCTGCTGAACATACTTGGTGGTCTCGATACAGCCACCAGCGGGCAGGTTTGGTATCGCGACCAGGAGCTGAGCCATGCTGATGAAAGCCACCTGACCCGGTTCCGGCGCGAGCACGTGGGATTCGTGTTTCAGTTCTATAACCTGATCCCCAGCCTGACGGCACTGGAAAATGTGGCCATCGTCACCGAAATCGCAACGAGCCCCATGAGTCCTGCCGAGGCCTTGGCGCTGGTCGGCCTTGATCATCGGCTCGATCACTTCCCGTCGCATCTTTCCGGCGGAGAGCAGCAGAGAGTCGCAATTGCCCGAGCGATTGCAAAGAACCCCGCAGTGCTATTGTGTGATGAGCCCACCGGCGCCCTGGATTCGGCGACGGGCATACGGGTGCTGGAAGTGCTGCAGGACGTCAATCAGCGCCTCAGAACGACCACCGTGGTGATCACACACAATGCCGCGATTTCAGCGATGGCCGACCGTACGATTCGGTTGACCGACGGCCGGGTGAGCGACATCAGCGTCAATACACACAAATGTGCTCCTGCCGAGTTGAGCTGGTGACATGCGCGCGCTGGATATCAAGATGCTGCGCATGCTCTGGACCCTCAAGGGGCAGGGTGCGGCGATAGCTCTGGTCATGGCCGCGGGGGTAGCGACATTCGTGATGGCGCTGAGCACCCTCGATTCGCTTCGCCTGACCCAGGACCGAGTCTACCTCGATCAGCGGTTTGCCGATATCTTCGCTGACCTCAAGCGCGCTCCGCTCGGTCTCGCAAACCGGCTTCAGGAGGTGAGTGGCGTAGGCATGCTGGAGACTCGAGTGGTCGCCCCACTGAACGTCAGATTGCCTATGCACTCCGAGCCGATCACCGGGCTCGCGCTCTCCATACCGGATGGTGCGCAACCAGAGCTGAATCGACTCTTCCTCAAGGCTGGACAGTTGCCCGAGGTGGGGCGTGATGAGGAGATTCTGGTAAGCGAAGCCTTCGCCGAGGCTCACCACCTGCAACCGGGCGATGAGCTGGCAGTGGTAATAAACGGGCGTTACCGCACAATGCGTATCAGCGGTCTTGCCTTGTCGCCGGAGTACATCTATCAGATCCGCCCAGGGGACATGTTTCCCGATTATGCCCGCTATGCCATCGTCTGGATGAACAGAACAGGGCTGGCGGCAGCTTTCGGGATGGAGGGCGCATTCAACAATCTGGTTCTGACGCTGGCACCGGGGGCTGTGGCTGACGAGGTAATAACTGAACTGGACGTCCTGCTTGCACCTTACGGTGGGCTGGGCGCCTACTATCGCGCCGACCAGACCTCACATCGCTATCTGCACGAAGAACTCTCACAGCTGGAGAACATGGCGCGGCTGCTACCCCTTATCTTTATCGGCGTAGCGGCGTTTCTTCTGAATGTGGTCACTGCACGACTCATCCGTACACAACGCGAACAAATTGCTGTGCTCAAGGCATTTGGCTATTCGAGCCTGGCAGTGGCGCTGCATTACCTGTCACTCATTCTGTTGATTGCCTTGCTCGGCTCGGTGCTCGGAGTGCTTCTCGGTACCTGGCTCGCGAGTGCGCTCGCGGAGATGTATCAGACTTATTTTCGCTTTCCCTGGCTCAGTTTTCGGATCCGTCCAAGCGTAGTCGCCCTCGCTGTCGGAGTGTCGAGTGGCGCTGCAGCACTTGGCACACTGGCCGAGTTGCGGCGGGCGTTTCGGCTGCCGCCAGCCGAGGCCATGCGTCCAGAGGCGCCGCCAAGTTACCGCCGGGCGATCTTCGAGAAGATGGGTGTCCGTTGGTTAAGCCAGCCGACGCGAATGATCCTGCGTAACATCGAACGGCAGCCAGTCAAATCAGGACTCTCGATACTGGGTACTGCCTTCGCGGTGGGCATCATGATGCTTTCCGGGTTTCAGCGCGGGGCCATAGATCACATGCTTGAAGTGCAGTTTCGCCTGTCGCAGAAGCAGGACGTGACCGTCACCCTCAATGAGCCCACCGGTGATCGGGCAATTCATTCGCTCCGGGCGCTACCCGGGGTGTACCACGCGGAAGGCTTCAGAAGCGCACCTGCGATCCTCCGCTTTGGGCACAGGGAATATCGCAGTGTGCTGCAGGGACTGCCGGAAAGCAGCCAGCTGTTCGCGGTGCTCGATTCAAGCCTGCAGCCCTTGCAGCTCGCCGAGGAGGGGGTGATGCTCACCGATCATCTGGCCAGAATGTTGGGTGTTCAGGCAGGTGACAGGCTGGAGGTGCATCTACAGGAAGGTCGAAGAGCTGTCCTGGAGATTCCAGTTGCCGGGTTGGTGAAGGAATACGTGGGCGTGGGCGCGTATGTTAATCGAACGTACCTTTCGCGCGTTTTGAAAGAGGCGCCTTCGATCAACGGCGCCTTCCTTGCCGTGCAGCCCGAGTATCTGACGTCACTGAACAGCAATCTCGAGAACATGCCGCGGGTGCTCGGAGTCACCGAACGAACCCGGAATGTCGCCGCGTTTCACGAACTGATGGACGAGACCATGCTGGTGTTCACGTTTTTCAGCCTGATGATGGCAGGATCAATAGCCTTTGCAGTGGCCTACAACAATGCCCGTATCGCCTTTGCAGAACGCAGCCGAGAACTGTCAAGCCTGCGCGTGCTGGGCTTCACCCGAGCCGAAACAGCCTTCATCCTGCTCGGGGAGCTGGTCCTGTTGTCACTACTGGCCATGCCGCCCGGTTTCCTGTTGGGCACGGGAATGTGCTGGCTACTCACGGTCGGGATGCAAACCGATATCTATCGGGTACCTCTGGTGCTGACCCCAGGCACCTTCGCCATGGCCGCTCTGGTTGTTCTGTTGGCGACCTTGCTATCGGCCGTTCTGGTATGGCGAAAACTGGCAAAACTGGACATGGTGCGCGCCCTCAAGGCCGCCGAATGAAGAAGGAGAACACAATGCTGTCCTGGCGTAAGGCGGTCTTGGTAGGGCTGGCAGTCGTGCTATTGCTGGCTCTGGCGCTCGGATTTCGAGAGCCACCGGCGGCGGTGGAAGTGGTTGAGGTGAGCCGAGGGCCGTTCCAGGTAACAGTGGAGGAGGAGGGGCGCACACGCCTGTCTGACCGCTATGACGTTTCCGCCCCGGTGAGCGGGTTTCTCGGCCGGGTCGTGCTTGAACCGGGGGATGAGGTTGGCCGTGGCCAAGTGCTGTTTCTGTTGCACCCCCATTTGGCTCAGCCGCTCGATAGTAGAACCCGGGCGCAGGCTCGCGCGACGTTGGCCAGGGCCGAGTCGTCACTGGAACTGGCCCAGGCTCTGGTAGACAGCGAACAGGCCAGGGTGGACCTGGCGCGAGCCGAGTTGCGCAGAATCGAGCGCATGGTATCGGCCGGACACATGCCTGCCGAAGTGCTCGACCAGGCGCAGTCGGAAATGCGCCGCGCCACGGCGAGCCTGCGTTCAGCACGGTTTGCGGTAGATGTGGCACGACACGAAAAAGATAACGCCGAGGCTATGCTGTCAACCGAACAGAATGGCAACGCGCCAGCGCCGATTCAGGTTGTCTCGCCAGTGGATGGCGTAGTGCTACGCCGGTTGCGCCAGAGTGAGGGTAGCGTGCAGGCCGGGGAGCCCATTGTCTCGCTTGGCAATCTTTCCAGCCTGGAGATAGAGGTGGATGTGCTCTCTCCGGATGCGGTTCGTCTGCAACCCGGCATGCGGGTAGAGCTCGAGCGCTGGGGAGGCGACAGTACATTGCCCGGGCGAGTCAGGCGGATCGAGCCTGCGGGCTTCATGAAGCTCTCAGCGCTTGGGGTCGAGGAGCATCGCGTATGGGTGATCGTCGACCTGGACGCACCGCGGGCAGAGTGGCAGAACCTCGGTGACGGCTTTCGAGTCGAGGCTCGATTCATTCTCTGGGAAGCCGAGGACGTATTGCAGGTGCCGACCAGCGCACTGTTTCGCCGCGATGCTGGCTGGGGAACCTTCGTGCTCCGTGACGGCAGGGCTCGCTTCCAGGTTGTAGAACCTGGCCGCCGCAGTGGCCTGAGCACCGAGGTGGTCGCCGGGCTGGTCGCTGGCGATCAGGTCATCGTACATCCGGCCCAAAATCTTGCCGACGGCGTACGCGTACGTGCGCGTTGATCAGGCACCCCGGAACTTACCTCTGAAACACCTGCCGTAGGGAGACAGACGAGCGGAGGAACCATTCAATGCCATTCCAGGACGACACGTACCGCCATGGCAAATGACCTGTCCACCATAAACGATCTGCTCGATCATCTGCAGGAAGCGGACGACAGCAAGGGCAGGGTGTCTCTCGGGGCCATAATGGAGACCATAGGCTCCCGTTCATTTGGTCCGCTGCTGCTGCTTGCCGGAATAGTGACGCTGGCGCCGATCATCGGTCCGATCCCCGGCGTTCCCACCATCATGGGCCTGCTGGTGCTGCTTACCGCTGGCCAGCTGCTCGTTGGACGGGACCAGTTCTGGCTGCCTAAATGGGTCATGGAAAAGTCCGTCGAAAAGCGCAAGCTGGACAAGGCGATCGACTGGATGCGCAAGCCGGCGAGCTGGTTCGATCGCATCACCGGACCACGGCTGGTTTATCTGACCCAGGGTGCGGCTGTACATGTGGTTGCCGGCACCTGCATTCTGTTGGCGTTAATGTTACCGGTGATGGAATTCGTGCCGTTCAGCGCACTGACAGTCGGGCTGGCGCTGGCGGCTTTCGGACTGGCGCTGATTGCACGTGACGGAGTGCTGATGATAATTGCAGGGGCAGCCTGTGTAGGCGGTGCTGGGGTGCTAGGCTGGTACTTTTTCTGATACGCCGGTTCCTGGCGTGAGGGCGGCATCAAGGACTTCATCCATTCTCCGTAATCAGTACGTAATTTAACATAATATAGATTATGCGAACTACTGCCGTTAGCTTGATCGGTATCAAGGTACGCCAGACTGATCTAGAGTCTACTTCCAACATCGGACTGTTGAGGCGCCCATGGATCTCCATAAAACACATCAGTGGAATATTGGCTATTTTCTCGTCGCGTTCATCGCGCTCCTCCTGTTTCAAAGCTGGTGGTCGACCAGCCAGACCACGCGCGCGATTGGCTATAGCGAGTTTCTTGAATTGCTCGAACGCCAAGCCATCACAGAGCTGGTCATTGGCGAGAACGAGATCCAAGGTCGCTACACATCGCCCGACGGTCGATTCGAACGATTCGTTACGCAACGAGTGGATCCTCAACTAGCCGAGTTGCTAGCACGTCACAACGTGAGCTTCCGCAATCGCCCGAGCAACACATGGCTGACCAATCTGATTTCCTGGCTGCTGCCGCTCGCGCTGATCATCATTTTCTGGCTGTTCATGTTTCGCAACATTGCCAACCGGCAAGGCATGGGCGGCATGGTCAATATCGGCAAATCCAAGGCCAAGGTCTACGTTGAGCGTGACACCGGCGTCACCTTCGATGATGTGGCCGGAATCGATGAGGCCAAGGCAGAACTTCAAGAGATCGTATCCTTCCTCAAGGATCAGCCGACCTATAGCCGCCTGGGCGCACGCATTCCCAAGGGCATTCTGCTGGTCGGGCCGCCAGGCACCGGTAAAACGCTGGTTGCCAAGGCCGTGGCCGGCGAAGCTGGAGTGCCATTCTTCTCGATCTCTGGTTCTGAGTTCGTGGAGATGTTCGTCGGTGTGGGTGCCGCCAGGGTGCGCGACCTGTTCACTCAGGCTCGCCAGGCTGCGCCCTGCATCATTTTCATCGACGAGCTGGACGCTCTTGGCAAGATGCGTGGTGTTGCGACCTTTGGCGGCAATGACGAAAAGGAACAAACTCTGAATCAGCTACTCGCCGAGCTCGATGGCTTCGACCCGCGTGAGGGCGTCGTGCTACTGGCGGCTACCAACCGGCCGGAGGTGCTTGATCCCGCCTTGATGCGAGCCGGCCGCTTCGATCGCCAGGTGGTCATCGACAGACCTGACCGCAACGGCCGGGCCGCCATTCTGCGCGTTCATCTCAAGCGCATCACCCTGGGAGCGGACATAGACGCCGACGCCCTCGCTGCGCTGACGACAGGCTTCACCGGCGCGGATCTGGCGAACCTGGTGAACGAAGCGGCCATCGTAGCGACCCGCCGCAGCGCCCAAAGCGTAAGCATGGACGATTTCACTACGGCACTAGAACGTCTGATCGCTGGGTCAGAGCGCAAGGGTAGACTTCTGCAGGCGCACGAGCGCGAAGTGGTGGCCTACCATGAAATGGGGCACGCCCTGGCAGCAGCCACCCTCCCCGGCATGGACCCGGTACACAAGGTCTCCATCATTCCCCGGTCCATAGGGGCTCTCGGTTACACCATGCAGAGGCCTACTGAAGACCGTTTTTTGATCACGGCACAGGAACTCAAGGACCGGCTGGTCGTTTTGCTTGCCGGCCGCGCCGCCGAAGAGTTGGTCTTCGATGAGATATCCACCGGAGCGGCTGATGATCTGGCCAAGGTAACTGATATTGCAAGACAGATTGTGACTCGCTTTGGCATGAGTCCTGAAGTTGGTCAGGCCGTATTCGAACCACAACAGTCTCGGTTTCTGGGAGAACAGGTGCTGGCTGTGCGCGAACGCGACTTTTCCGAGCGCACCGCCGAAAAGATCGACGACGCAGTGCGGACTCTGATCGATGAGGCCTATGAACGTGCCCGGCAAATTCTCGCTACCCGCAGGGAGGAACTGACCGCCGGCGCTGAACTGCTGCTGCACAACGAAACCATCACCCCGGAAGAGTTTCCTGCCCTCCTCGGCCAGGGGCTGAAACAAGGATGAGCACTGCCCTCGCCTCGTCAAAGCCCTTCGATGCGTTTTGCTCGCCCGGGCAGCTATCAGGATAGCTGGGAGAGACGTAACTCGTTGATTTTTCGTCGTTTGGCACCAGTCTTTAGGGGGCATGCAGATTCACCGACTACACTGGTACTGGACAGCTGTGAACCCTAGGGTTCAAGTACCGTCCATATACGTACCCCGGGAGTCAGGAGTCTGGTTTGCAAGAATCTCCCCGTGTCGCCTGGCACAGCGTCACCTTCGCTTTCGCTTTGTTCATGCTGTTGGGTTTGGCCTGGCAGGCGCGCAGCGTCCAACAGGCGCTGGTCAGCGCGAACGACTCCGTACTGCACAGCCTGGAGGTCATGGCAGCCGCCACTGACACGTTCTCGTTATTGCAGGACGTCGAATCCGGCGAACGCGGATTTGTAATCACCGGCGTTGATGACTATCTGGCTCCCTATCAGGCGGCCCGCGAGCGTTTGGCCGTCCAGCGCGTGCAACTGGCGGAGGCAATGGTCATCAATGGCCCACCACCTCGGCCAGATTGGCTTAGCGACCTAGACCGCCTCATCGAGCAGAGGCTGTCGATTTCCGCGGCAAACATTCATACGCGTCAGGAGCAAGGGCTGGAAGCCGCATCGCAGCGTTTGCTCGGTGCCGGCGGCAGACAGACGATGGAGGCGCTGCGAGCGCTATTCGATGAGCTGCGCATGCATGAGGTCGAGCTGCTTGCCCACGACCATCGGCAGCTCGACGCCCAGGTCGCCCGCGGCCATTTGTTTGCAGTCGTAGGTGGCCTGCTGGTCCTTTTGCTGCTCGGGCTGGCCTTCGCTTCGGTAGTTCGCAGCCTGAGCCTGCGGCAACGCCTCGCTTACCGGGCCCAAGCCAGTGCAGCACGGCTGGAGGCCCTGTTCGGCGCGATGCCTGATGATCTGTATGAAATCGACACCAGAGGCCGAATCAGCAGTCTGACTGACCACGAACTGAAGAGCCCGGTTCCGGAACACTTCACACAGGCATTGCTGGAGCAGCTGCCCGATGCAGACGAGACCCGCCAGTTCAACTGGGAGGACGGGCGTGGCAACACCTATGAGATACGCGTTGCTCCAACTGGCCTGGGCGATCACCTGGTGATCGCGAGAGACGTCACCGAAGTGCTGCGCGCCGAGCGCATGAAAACCGAGTTCATTTCTACCGTGAGCCATGAGTTGCGCACTCCGCTGACGGCAATCCGCGGTGCTCTGGGTATGCTCGCCAACGGCATGCTAGGTGACGTGTCGTCAACTCAGCGACCTTTGCTGGACATAGCCTTCAAGAACAGCGAACGCCTGGTGCAACTGATCAACGACATCCTTGACATCGAGAAGCTCGAGGCGGGTCAGCTGCCCCTCCACCTGGCCCTGCATACGCCGGTAACGCTGGTGGAACAGGCCATTGAATACAACCTGCCCTATGCTCAGCAGTACGGCGTGGAGCTGCGCCTGGCAGACCGGGTTGACGGCGTATCGGTAAGGGTCGACGCAGAGCGATTCGCGCAGGTCATGGCCAACCTACTGTCGAATGCGATCAAGCATTCCTACCAGGGCGGCGTTGTGGAAATCGGTTTGCGTTGGGAAAATACCTGGATGGAGTTCAGTGTCAATGACACGGGAAGAGGCATCCCCGAGGATTTCCAGCCCCGCGTTTTCGAGCGATTCGCCCAGGCAGACTCCTCTGACGTGCGCAGACTCGGCGGGACCGGACTGGGACTTGCAATTACTCGATCCCTGGTCGAGCAGATGGGCGGCGAGATCGGCTTCCAGTCGCAGGTTGGAGCCGGCACCCGATTTAATGTGCGTCTGCCGGCGGTGGGAGCCCCTGTCACATCCGTCCCGACTACTCTACCCACGGCCTGCCGCGGGGATCGCTGCATTCTGGTTCTCGAGCCACACGCGGAAGCGGCCATTCAATTGACGCAGCTGCTCGAACAGCAAGGGTATACGACGCGGGTTGCAGCCGATGCCGCAGCCGCGCGGCAACTACTGACGCAGGGCGTTTTCCACGCGTTGACGTTAAGCCCTGCCCTGTGCGACGAGGACTGCATCGCGTTCATACAGGCACTGCGTGATCAACCGAGCCTGCGCCACCTGCCGGTGCTGGTCGTGAATCTGCAGCAGGCCGATCCGGTCCCTGGCGAAGTGGCTCTGCGCGGCGGCGCGGTAGGCGTCATGGATTGGTTGCATAAGCCGATCGACCCGTCACGTGTGCTTGAGGTGGTCAGTGCCTGCATGAAGCACCGCGGAGCACGCCCATGCATCCTTCATGTGGAGGACGACGACGACCTGCGAAGCTTGATGGCTAGCCTGCTTGCCTCGCTGGACATCGATCTGATAGGCGCCGGTAGTCTCGCCGAAGCCCGGCAACAACTGCGCGTCCGCCACCATGACCTCGCCATACTCGACCTGATGCTACCCGATGGAGATGGGTCGGAGCTTATCGATGAACTGGCCCAGTCCAGCCCGCCCACACCGGTTGTGATCTTCTCTGCGCTGGACGCGACGAACACTGAAACCAGCCGGGTCCATCGGCATCTGGTCAAATCCCGCCACGACAGCGCCGAGCTGGCCAGGCTGATCCAGAACATGTTGCAGCATTGGCCTTACGCTGGGCGTGACAGCGATGACAAGGAGATTTCATGAGCGAACCAAACGCTCTTCGGATATTGATGGTGGAAGATGAAGAGGACATTGCCTTCATCGTCAGATTTCTGCTCGAACGCCACGGCTTTGCTGTCGACCACGCTGGGGATGGACGCCAGGCGATCGAACGCATCGAATCACAGCAGCCGCCTGCACTGGTACTGATGGACATCATGCTGCCCTACCATGACGGACTGGAACTTGTAGAGCGCCTGCGAGCCCAGTCCGGGTGGGAGCAGGTGCCTGTGCTGATGCTGACGGCCAAGGCAAGGGAGGCCGACATCGTTCGGGCTCTGGAGCTAGGTGCCGACGATTACATCACCAAACCGTTTCAGCCGGAGGAGCTGCTCGCCCGGATTCGTCGCTTCACCAGGAGGACCCGTTGATCACTCGCCATCTTGCGGCCCTCGCCGCTGTTTTACCCTGCCTGGTAATGGCGTCCCCGGAAGTCGCTCGCCAGCAAATCGAAGCAAAACGCCTTGATGATGCCCGTGCTACCCTCGAGCGTCACCTGGAAAGGCAACCGGCTGATGCCGAGGCTCGCTTCCTCCTGGGCCAGGTGCTTGCCTGGCAAATGAACATCCCGCAGGCACTGCAGTTGTTCGACTTATTGCTCGCCGAAGAGCCGGACAACGCGGACTATCTGCTCGCCCGGGGACAGGCACTGCTCTGGGACGGCCTACCTCAGGAGGCGCTACCCCCACTTGAGCGGGCTGCAGCTATCGCTCCCGACTATGAAGCCGTACAGCACGCCCTTCGCCAAGCCCGCGCCAGTTTCGGCGAGCGGCCGACTACAGCCACGGCGGCCAAACTCGTGCAGCCCAGCTCGTCCCGCAAGGAGCTGGAGCTCACCGCTCGACAGGACTGGCTGGATAGCGGCTTCGACAACTGGCGTGCGCAGCGTCTGGATTACAGCTCCAGCCGCGCAGAGGGGCTCGGCTGGTACGGCGCACTACTGCGCGAACAGCGTTTTGGCGAGAGCGACGATGGACTAGAGCTGGGCGCCCTGATCCCGCTGGGAGGCGCATGGACGCTGCAGCCCGAGTTAGGTTATCAGCGTTCACCGTCCTTCCAGCCGGAATGGTTCGCAGACGTGAGAGTTCAGCGGATCCTGCCAGCGGGTTTCGTTGGCGCGGCCAGCGTTCGCCGCACCGAGTACCAGAGCACCCGTGTTGACCGCCTCGCCCTGGCTGCCGAGCGCTATTGGGGTTCCTGGCGCGCGGGGTACACACTCAATATCACCGACGTGGCCAACGCCGGCACTCCCGTTGGCCACAACCTTGCACTCGACCATTTCTACGACGGGCTTAGCTACGTCGGGGTTAGGTTGGTCGCAGGCGACGAGGAGGCCGTAGAAGAACAGCAGCTCATCACTAGCAGCGTGCGTGCTGTCAGCCTGCAGGGACGGCACTGGCTTTCGTCGCAATGGGCTCTTGGTTGGGAAGTCGGCCATCACCGACAGGGTTCGTTCTACGAGCGCAATTGGCTGCAGTTGGGCGTGCGGCATGCATTCTGAGGCGTCTATCTGTCCCGAGTGGTTATGTACGACCGTGCTTGGCTACTGGAGGATGTGGCTGCCGGACGACGTTGTGTTGCGGTTTGCTGTTTACTCCGCGCTGGGTCTGGCTCTCGCGACCCTCCTGGTAATGATTCAGGTGCTAGTGTTTTCCGAACTGGCGATGCGCCGTGAACGGCGGCGCCAGGCGTTCAATCTCCTTTGGCGGCCGATTTTCGCCCAGTGGTCGTTGGGTGGCGAGCCAGATGGTCCTCTGCCCTCCCTTTCCCGCGGTCAACGCCTCTGGTTTCTGCTGCAATGGAACCGTACACAACTGCATTTAAGAGGTGGCGCACAGGAACGCATGAACGCAGCGCTGCGCGCACTAGGCATGCAGGCGGTCGCCCTGCGCCTGCTTCAGGGCCGTCCCCAGGCCAGACTGATTGGCTTGAGCTGTCTGCGCCACCTGGCGGATGCGGAATTCTGGCCGGCAGTGGAGCAGTTGACTCAGCACCGTAATCCGATCGTCGTGCTCGCCGCCCTGCAAACACTGACTGCGATCGACGCTTCCCGGGCGATGCGGCTCACACTGACTCTGGCGCAGCGTCGACAAGACCTTGCACTGCCCAGATTGATAGGCCTATGCAGGCAGGCCGGACCGGGCGCCGTTACACCAGCGCTACTGGATGTCCTACTTGGCCCCGACGAGGACCTTCGTACGCGGATGGCAGCCCTGCTGCCCTACGCCGATCCCCGCGCCATGGCCCCTTGGGCAAGACATCATGTCGATTTTGGCAGTACCGCCTCGGTGCAGATCCGCTATGGGCTGCAGTGCCTTGGTGAACTGGCCGATCCCATCGACCGCTCGAGGATTCTTGCAAGACTCGACGACCGTCGCAGCGCGGTTCGCCATGCAGCTGTGGAAGCTTTCGCCCATCAAGCCACGCGAAACGACGATACCGCGCTACTTCCCTTGCTGGCCGATGAGAATTGGTGGGTGCGTCAGGCTGCAGCCGATGCGCTCGTCGCACTGCCGGGTATGGACTCGGTTCGACTTGCACGGATGCTTGCCCAGACCACTGACAGATATGGTCAGGACGCCCTGCGCCGCGCTATCGCCGAGGTTCGCCGATGAACATCGACTGGTTCTGGTGGCTACAGGTCGCATTCATTATCTATTTTCTGCTGCTCAACGGCATGTATCTGTTGCTCAATCTGTTCTCCATGTTCAGCCTGCGAGCCTATCTGCGCCAGCGTTCCGAGATCGGTGAGAGCGTGCCCTATCTCGGCGTGGAGCCACCGGTCTCGGTGCTGATGCCCGCGTTCAACGAGGAGGCCACAATTCGCACCTCGGTTCGCTCGATGCTGCAACTGCAGTATCCCGAGTTCGAAGTCGTGGTGATCAACGACGGGTCTCGGGACGGTACGCTTGAGGTGCTCAAGAACGAATTCGACCTGGAGATCCATCCGGAACCACTGCGCCGCGCAGTCGACCACAAGCCGGTGCGTGGCATCTACCGGTCTCGCCGATACGCCAATCTGCGGGTCATCGACAAGGAAAACGGCGGTAAGGCAGACGCGCTCAACGCCGGCATAAACGGATCGCGACACACTCTGTTCTGCGGCGTGGATGCCGATTCGATCCTGCAGCGGGACAGCCTCCTGCGGGTTGTGCAGCCGTTTCTCGAGGACGAGCGCACCATAGCGGCCGGTGGCACGGTGCGGATCGCCAATGGTTCTCAGGTACGCGGCGGCTTTCTCCTCAGTGCCGGTCTGCCGGATAACCTTCTGGCGCGCTTTCAGATAGTTGAGTATCTACGAGCCTTTCTGTTCGGTCGCCTCGGCTGGTCGCCGATGAATGCAGTGTTGATCATCTCGGGCGCCTTCGGCCTGTTCGATCGTGAGCGGGTCATAGCGGTGGGCGGCTATCGGACCGACACGGTAGGCGAGGACATGGAGCTGGTCGTGCGGCTTCATCGTTACCATCGGGATAAACGCATTCCCTACCGAATTCGCTATTTGCCCGACCCGATCTGCTGGACCGAGGCCCCCGAAGACGCCGGCACGCTGGGTCGCCAGCGCAGCCGCTGGCAGCGTGGGTTGGCCGAAAGTCTTACCCGACATGCCCCCCTGGCATTCAATCGCCGCGGCGGTGCGGTGGGCTGGCTGGCCTGGCCATTCATGGCGCTGTTCGAGTGGATCGGTCCGATTATCGAACTTGTGGGGTATCTGGTCATGTTCGGCGGTTTTGCAGTGGGGGCCGTGTCCTATCCCGTCATGGCGGTATTCCTACTGGTGGCGATCGGCATGGGCATCCTGCTGTCAGTCAACGGCCTTTTACTCGAGACTCTCTCGTTCAGGGTCTACACCCGCCGGCGAGATATGCTGCGCCTGTTTATGATGGCAGTGCTGGAGAACTTCGGTTACCGCCAACTCAACACGCTGTGGCGGGTGCGCGGCATGTGGCAGTGGATGTCCCGCAGCCAGCACAAGTGGGGGGTAATGCGTAGAAGCGGGAAATGGGGGCAATGAGGTTGATTGCTGCAGCCCTCTGATAGAGCTGCAGCACTGTTGCTCAGCTGAGCGCGGCCAGGGCCTTTTCGTAGTTGGGCTCGCTGCCTATTTCGGCAACCAGTTCGCTGTGCAGAACCTTGTCATCGGCGTCCAGCACTATCACCGCCCGGGCGGTCAGCCCTGCGAGCGGGCCGTTGTCAATGGAAACGCCGTAGGACTTGGCAAAGTCCGGACTGCGGAACGAAGAAAGGTTGACTACGTTTTCCAAACCTTCGGCGCCGCAAAAACGCGCCTGAGCGAAGGGTAGGTCTGCAGAGATGCACAGGATTACGGTGTTTTCCAGCGCGCTGGCCTTGCCGTTGAACGTGCGCACCGAGGTTGCGCAGGTCGGAGTATCGACGCTTGGGAATATGTTCAATACCTTGCGCTTGCCGGCATAGTCGGCCAGGCTGACATCGGTCAGGTCCTTGGCTGCGAGGGTGAAGGCCGGAGCCTTCTCACCAACGGCCGGGAAGCTACCGCCGACGCTGATAGGGTTACCTCTTAATGTAACGCTGGACATATAACGCTCCTTATTGGCATGGATCGCGCGATTCGGCGCCTGGCTAAAAGTCGATACGATAGAAGAAATCCAGTGAACTCGCAAAGCCGCTGACCGCCTCCAGATACAACCGACGCGTCAGATCGTAGCGCAGGGCGACCTGGTTGGCCGGCTCGAACACGCCCACCCCGTACCGAATGCTTAACCGCTCTGTGAGGTATCCGGCCGCCACTAGCTGGGTGCCCAGCCCTGTACCTTCGGTTTCCAGCTGGAAGTTCTCGATGCCAAGGGTACTGGCGATATTCTGGGCGAGCGGTGCGCTGCCAGCCATGCCCAGTGCAAGGGCGGCCTGTCCGAGAGCATCACCATCTCCGCCCCCGCCACCGAGTGGGCGGCCGAGTATCAGATAGGCCAGTGCCTGTTCCTGAGGCATCGCAGGCTCGGAAAAGACCTCCGATTGAGGAGCTTCCGCGCGCCCGGTAAGGCGCAGCCCGGCGACCACATCATCGACCCGGCGAATCGCTTCGATGTTAAGAAATGGCTGGCTGATCGGGCCGGCGAACAGAATCTGTGCGCGCCTGAGTGTCAGGCGCTGGCCATAGCCTCGGTACTGACCGTCAAGGATATTGAGATCGCCACTTGCGTTGAGGCTTTCCTCAACCTGGATGCGCCCACTCAGCCTACCAGTCAGACCAAAGCCGGACAGTCGAAGCTGGTCGCCTATGACAAGCGTCACCCGCGCTGAGATATCCAGAGGGATCTCGCCGTCCAGTTCCTGATCGTCCTGGCCCACGATGACGGTATCGGGTGATACGCCAACAGCCTGCTCGGGTAGCTCGCGGATGGTGATGTCGCCCTCGGGAATGGCGATCTCTCCGCGTACCACCAACTGATTGTCGACAAGTGTAAGCGTCACGTCAGGGCTTACTCGCAGGTCGGCAAAGGGCGGCACCAGCACCGGCAGCCGCTGACCTCGTATAGCCAGGTACACATCAAGCTCTGGAGCCCAGGTAACCGCGCCGGTCAGGCTGCCCTGCCCCGAACCCCCGCTACGCCAGCCGCCTTCGATATCCGCGGTCTGCCCGTCAATGAGCACGCGTACTCCGAGCTCTTCAAAACTGACCGGCAAGGCTGGTCCGGTGATCTGGCCGCCCTGCAGGGCCACGACACCCTGTACTTCCGGCTCCAGCAGAGTACCTGAGAGCAGGCCATTGCCGTTGAGCTCACCGCGCATGACCTCAACGTCCGGGAGGAACGGGCGAAGGAAATCCAGCCGGAAGCCAGAGAGCGAATAGCGGCCTGACAATGCCTGAGCGCCGGCCGGATCGGCAACATTAGCCTCGATCTCGATTTCCCCGAGCGTCTCGCCAGTGAGCAGGAACCGGTTAACCGCGCGATCCGCCTGGAGCTCGCTGTCAAGCTGCAGCCGGGTATAGGGAAACGCGAGAGTTTGCTCGGGATTGCTGACACTGAGTACTCCGTCCAGGCTGGACACCTGAATCTGGGCCAGCGGGGCACTGCCCTCAGCCTGGGTAAGCTCGATATCGGCATTTAGCGAACCGGCCCAGCCGAAGTCGTCGGGCATGAAACTGTCGAGCGAAGTCAGCGGGAAGTCCCGCAGGGTAAGCGCTATGCGCCGGTCGGGCAGCAGCCGCTGCTCGTCCTGAAAGCACAGGCTTGCGTTCTCATGTCCCCAGCAATGCGCAGCAAGCCGCAGCTGCCCGGCCTCGAAGTGGTAGCTCAGCGCGGCAGCTTCGCGCTGACGCCAGATCATCTCTTCTGCGGCAACCTCGCCCTGGGTCAGTTGGCCCTCCCAACGGTCGTCATGCAGCGTCCCGCTCAGGCGCGCCGAGAGATCGACGACGCCGTCCTGTAGATCCAGCCTCAGGCGGTGATCGGCACGGTTCCCTGACAGTTGAACCGAAAGATTGCCCAGGCTGGTGTCGCCGCTGCGCATGCGACGGGATTCCAGCTGGAGTTCGATCGGCATCTGCTCGGTGAGCTGCACGCTTCCTTCAAGGTCCAGTCCGAGCAGGAAGAGCTCTTCATAACTCAAACGTTCGCCTTGCAGACTCAACGCTATGTCCGGTTGCTCCGGATCACCCGTTGCACGCACTGCCCCACTCAGATTTCCCGCAAGTCCAGGCCAGAGTGTGCTCAGATCCGGCATATCGACAGTCAGGTCGGCGGCGATCCGATCACCCCACTCCCCCGAGCCGACCACGCGATTGGCGCCCTGGCGCAGCAACAGCTCGTTGAATGCCCACGCCTCCTGCTGCTTCTCCACCTCGCCAGCCAGCTCGAGCGGCTGACCGCGTAGACGTCCTCCAAGTTGCCAAGCAGCCTGTAGAGTCAGTGTTTCGTCGACAAGGCTCCCCACGCTGGTGAGTGGTCCGCTCAGCGTGCCAGGCAGATCACTGACGAACACGCCAGGGTCCAGTTGCTCCAGAAGGAGCTGGACGTCCCAACTGATTCCTTCGACCAGCCCCAGAAGTACCTCACCGCTGGCCCGCCCGGCAGGCGTCTGCAGGGTAACAGGTGTGATCCGTACCGACTCGGGATCCCCGTCGACGCTCAGCGTCAGGTCCACATTCTGACCAGCCACGCCACTGATAGCGGCAGTGATGTCGGCGTTATAGTTATCACCACGCAAGCTGGCGGTAGCTATGAATTGTTGCAGCTCGATCTCTCCGAGCTCTTGCGGATAGAGCCGGTACCAGGGAAAGCGCTCTAGCTCGACGCGGACATCGGCGACGACTTCCTCGGCCCAGGAGGCATCCCCAGTGATGCGAAGCGCTCGGTCAGGCTGTTCAAGCGGATGCATGAAAAGCTCCAGACCGGAAACACCCACCTCGTTCACCAGCGCCTCGACGGCAAGAGCGACCCGGCCTTCTTCTCCGGGAAGCTGTGCCCCGCCCTGCACTCGATAACCACCTGCCAGATCGCCCTGAAGGTTGATTACCAGCTCCTCCAGGGTCAGCGTCTCTGGCAGGGTGTCCATGGCGAGAAAAGCAGGGCTCGACCAATTGATCGAAAGCGGCAGATCAGGCTCCAACGGCTCCACTCGCCCTTCGAGACGGCTTTCGATGAACCCCTGGGTGCGCGCTTCGACATCCAGCTGCGTCACGCTGTTGGACAGGCGCAGCTGCGCTGACACCGGTTCTCCGGCAATCGGCGGCAGGTTGGCCTGTGCGCGTATCAGCAATGGCCAGTCGCCCCTGAGCCGCAAATCCCCATCGACCTCCCAATCCAGTTCCGGGCCTCGACCGCGTAACTCGTGGATCACCAGATGCTCGTCGCGCAAAGTGGCGGTGAGCTGCACG
The DNA here is from genome assembly GCA_030603065.1 of Pseudomonas sp. Lineage (GTDB taxonomy): Bacteria > Pseudomonadota > Gammaproteobacteria > Pseudomonadales > Pseudomonadaceae > Halopseudomonas. The sequence continues at coordinate 38,768 of JAUVYN010000004.1, read as the reverse complement.
TCGGTCAGGAGTGGTGCCTCTTCGTCCAGCCAGAGCGCACCTAACCAGAAACGATCGAGCTGCACGCCCACTGGCACCCTGATATCCGGTAGTTCGATGGACTGGCGTTGCGTCGTGGGCTCCTGGTCGGTTGGCTCGATGTCCAGCCGCAGATGGGCGATGTCGATATGTTCGATGCACAGCCTTCGGCCACGCAGACACCGCGGGTCCCACGCCAGAGAGACCTCTTCCAGGATCGCCTCGACGCCCTCGTCACGCCAGTGTATTCGCTCGAAATCCCAGCCACGCCAGAGGTGGCCGCGCTGGTATACCAATTCGAGCCGCGGTTCGAAGCCCATGGCCCGGTCGAATAGCCAGGCATTGAAGCGCTCGCTCGACAACAGCACCGCGAGCGTAACGGCCAACAGCAGGGGCACTAGAAGAATAATCAGCAGACCGCGTAAAACGATCCTGGCAATCAACCCGATCACAGCTCAGGCCCCATGGCAAAATGGATACGAAAACCCTGGTCGGGATCGCTGATCGAGCGCGCGAAATCCAGCCGCACCGGGCCGATGGGCGAAACCCAGCGGACCCCGATACCCAGGCTGGTTTCCAGGGGATCGGTGAGAGAGTCAACCGCGTTGCCGTGATCCACGAACACCGCTGCCCGCCAACGCTCGATAAATTCATACTGATATTCGAGACTGCCGGCTATCAGGTGGCGGCCGCCGATACGATCGCCTTGGGCGTTGGTCGGCGACAAGCCTCGAAAGTCATATCCACGCACGCTCTGATCACCACCAGCAAAAAACCGCAAGGACGGCGGTACGCTGTCGAATGCATTGCTGTTGACGCTACCAAGCTGAACGCGCCCAAGGAAACGGTGATCCTCGGCCAGGGTTGTCAGGCCTCGAGCTGCCGCGCTGACCCGGACGAAATCGAAATCCGAGAGCAGCTCTTCCTTGCCCGCCTGAACGTCAAATCTGAGGCTGTAGCCGCGGCTAGGATCGACGCCGCCGTCAGTACGGGTCCGGTTGAACGACAGACTGGGTATCAACAGGGTACTGCGCCCTGTTTCGTTGCCCAGCGTGAAGCGCTCCTGCTCAAGGCGCAAGCCAATACTGCGCTCCCAGCCATTGGCAAGCCGTTTGTTGTAGAGCGCACCTAGGCTCAGGCTAAGGCTCTCGGTATCTTCGATATCCTCCTGCTGGAGCCCTGTGAAAAAGCGCAGATTGCTCGCCTGCGGCGGCGTCAAGGGTAACTGGTACCAGCCGGTCACCTGCTGGCGAGGCATCGATATCTCGAGATCAGCTCCTCGGCTATGGCCTTGAGGGTTCAACCAGTGCTGGGTCCAGCTCACGCGGCCCCTGGGGCCCACGTCGGTGGAATAGCCGCCGCCGAGCCCCACCGAATGGGGTTTGCGTGCAGTCAATGTGGCCCGTACTGGAATGACACCATCCACTGCCTGTTCGGCCGGCGCGGTGATCTGAACGCTTTCGAAATAATTGGTCGAGAGCAGATCCCGATTGAGCGCGGCCAGCAGATCGGCATCGTAGGCTACGCCTTCTTCGAAGGGCACCATGCGCTGCAGCAGGTCGTCACTGAACGGACTATCGGAAAAGAACACCTCACCGAGGCGGAAGCGCTCTCCGGTGTCGTACAGGAGGCTGACATCGGCGCTCCGGGCGTCAGGGTCAATCAGCAACTGCTGCCTGACGAAGCGTCCCGAAAAATACCCGTAACGCAGAGCCTGATTCGCAATCAGCGTCTTGGCGCTCTCATATACCCCATGGTTGAGTACGGCACCCCGGCGGAGTCGACTGCTCGGCGGCAAATCGAAGGGCGCGGTGCCTTCGCCGGCACCGGTAATGCGAATATCAACATCGCGAAAGCGCACAGGCTGGCCCAGAGTGACGTGGAGTACCAACACCGGGTTGTCCTCCGGTCCACGTACTTCGGGCCGCACCTCTACGTCGTAGTAGCCGACAGCCTGTGCCGCGGTGATCGCCTGCTGCTGACTGTGCCGGGCCAGCCGCCACATATCGCGTCGGGAGTCAGCTTCGACCGGGCCGATGAAGGCTTCGATATTGTTTCGTACACGATTGTTGGCAGGCTCCACGTTGACCACCAACTCGGCCTGAGCGGCGGCTGCGAATAGCAGCGAACCGAACAGCCAATAGGGTCTTGCCATATTTATTCTTCCAGCATCGAGATGGCAGCGGTAATGCTACCATGTGGCTCCGCCCTAGCCGGGTAACTATACAACCACTTGCAGAGCAGCGTTAACCGCGCAACGCCGCTCGGACTGTCGGCAGGACAGGCTTCAGGCACCAATACAGGACCCATGATGAAATTAGTTTCCTTCAATATCAATGGATTGAGAGCAAGACCTCATCAGTTGAAAGAAGTAGTTGAACGGCACTCCCCAGATGTAATCGGACTTCAGGAAACCAAAGTCGATGATGAAATGTTTCCCCTCGACGAAGTCCGGGCGCTGGGTTACCACGTGCATTTCCATGGCCAGAAGGGACATTACGGTGTGGCCCTGCTCACCCGAAGTGAGCCTCTGTGGGTTACCAAGGGATTCCCCACCGACGTACCAGGCGCCCAATGCCGCATGATTTCGGCTGCGGTGCCCTGTGCAGACGGGTCGGAGCTTATCGTCATGAACGGTTACTTCCCTCAGGGTGAGAGCAGGGATCATCCGGTCAAGTTCCCGGCCAAGACCCGCTTCTACTCCGACCTGCAGGCGCATCTGGAAGCCTCGCATCAACCAGACCAGCAATTGGTGGTGATGGGCGACCTGAATATCTCTCCGGAAGACTGCGATATCGGCATTGGCGAAGCCAACGCCAAGCGCTGGCTGCGAACCGGCAAATGCAGTTTCCTTCCGGAAGAAAGGGAATGGCTCGGGCGGCTCAAGGAATGGGGGTTGATCGATACCTTTCGCCAGCAGAATCCCGAGGTGGCCGACCGATTCAGCTGGTTCGATTACCGCAGCCGCGGTTTTGAGGATGACCCCAAGCGTGGCCTGCGAATAGACCTGGTTCTGGCCACTCCGACCCTTGCCGAGCGCTGCGTCGAAACTGGTATCGATTACGACATAAGGGGCATGGAAAAGCCGTCCGATCACTGCCCGGTCTGGGCACGATTCGATATCTGAAAGCAAAAAAAAGGCCGCCTGGAGCCATCCGGACGGCCTTTCAGACATCGCGCGGCGCTAGGCCATTTCTTCCTCCAGCACGTCAAGCACCAGTTCATCGTCGCGCAGGCTGACGTGCACGGTACCGCCGTGCTCTGACAGCTCTCCGAACAGGATCTGCTCCGCGAGCGGTCGCTTGATCTTGTCCTGGATCAACCGTGCCATCGGACGAGCGCCCATCAGCGGATCATAGCCGTGTTCTGCCAGCCAGTTGCGGGCATCCTCGTCAACTTCAATCATCACGTGCTTGTCTTCCAGCTGAGCCTGCAGTTCGGTGAGGAACTTGTCGACCACGAACTTGATGCTCTCGTGGCTGAGGCGGCCGAACTGGATGATCGCGTCGAGTCGATTGCGGAACTCCGGCGTGAAAGTCTTCTTGATGACCTCGTTGGCGTCCGTGGTGTGATCCTGGCGCGTGAAGCCAATCGATGCGCGGGACATGGACTCGGCACCGGCATTGGTTGTGAGCACGATGATCACATTGCGAAAATCAGCCTTGCGGCCGTTGTTGTCGGTCAGGGTGCCATGGTCCATCACCTGCAGCAGCAGGTTGAACACTTCGGGATGGGCCTTCTCTATCTCATCGAGCAGCAGCACGCAATGGGGGCTCTTGGTGATCGCCTCGGTCAAGAGGCCACCCTGATCAAAACCCACGTAACCCGGCGGTGCGCCAATCAGGCGCGAAACGGTGTGCCGCTCCATGTACTCTGACATGTCGAAGCGCAACAGTTCCACGCCCAGGCTTTTGGCGAGCTGTCGGGTAACTTCGGTCTTGCCGACACCCGTGGGCCCGGAAAACAGGAATGAACCCACCGGTTTGTCGGCCGATTTCAGGCCGGCACGCGAGAGCTTGATCGCCGTTGCGAGCGAATCGATCGCCTTGTCCTGTCCAAACACCACCAGCTTTAGATCACGCTCCAGATTCTGCAGAAGCTCCTTGTCGCTGGTCGATACGTGCTTGGGTGGTATTCGCGCGATCTTCGAGACGATCTCCTCGACCTCGGCGACATCGATGCACTCCGGGCGCTGTTCCTGCGGTTTCAGGCGCTGATAGGCTCCCGCCTCGTCGATGACATCAATGGCCTTGTCAGGCATATGTCGGTCATTGATATAGCGCGAGGCCAGCCCTGCAGCAGCCCGCAGCGCTTCATCGGTGTAGCGGATACCGTGGTGCTCTTCGAAGCGGCTTTTCAGACCCTTGAGAATCTGAATGGTGTCTTCGACGGAAGGCTCGACCACATCGACCTTCTGGAAGCGACGCGCAAGCGCCCTATCCTTCTCGAAAATACCGCGAAATTCCTGGAAGGTAGTCGAACCGATACAGCGAATTTCTCCGGACGACAGCAGCGGCTTGAGCAGGTTGGACGCATCCATGACGCCGCCGGAGGCAGCCCCGGCACCGATGATGGTGTGGATCTCGTCGATGAAAAGGATCGCCTGCGGGCGCTTCTTGAGCGCCTTGAGCAACGCCTTGAAGCGCTTTTCGAAGTCCCCGCGGTATTTGGTACCGGCCAGCAATGCCCCCAGATCCAGCGAGTACACCACAGCCTGCGCCAGGATGTCAGGCACCTCACCGTCCACGATGCGCTTGGCCAGACCTTCGGCGATCGCGGTCTTGCCAACGCCCGCTTCGCCTACCAGCAAGGGATTGTTCTTGCGCCGACGCACCAGGATCTGGGCCACACGCTCGACTTCGGAGGCGCGACCTACCAACGGGTCGATGCGCCCCAGTCGCGCCTGCTCGTTCAGGTTGCTGGCGTAGGTTTCCAGTGGATTGTTCGCTGTTGCGGCTTCGCCGCCCTCCTCGTCGGAGGCTTCCTGATCAGGCTGGATCTGCTCGGCATCGCCAGCGACCTTGGAAATCCCGTGCGAGATGTAGTTGACGATGTCGATGCGGGCAATCTGTTGCTGCTTGAGGAAAAACACCGCCTGGCTTTCCTGTTCGCTGAAGATGGCTACCAGCACGTTGGCGCCACTTACCTCACCCTTTCCCGAGCTCTGCACGTGAAACACGGCCCGCTGCAGGACTCGCTGAAAGCCCAGGGTGGGCTGAGTCTCACGCTCCAGATCATGCTTGGGGATCAAGGGCGTGGTTGAGTCGATGAACTCGGTCAGTTCACGACGGAGGCGCTCCAGGTCGGCACCACACGCGCGCATGACAGCAACCGCAGCCTGATTGTCCAGCAGGGCTAGTAGTAGGTGCTCGACTGTCATGAATTCGTGACGCTTGTTGCGGGCTTCCTTGAATGCCAGGTTCAGGGTGATCTCGAGATCTCTATTGAGCATTTTGCCACCTCGTCATGCGACCGCAGCCGCTTCGTTACGCTTCCCGCTCTATCTGACACATCAACGGGTGCTGGCATTCCCTCGCATAATCATTTACCTGAGCTGCCTTCGTCTCGGCTATATCACGAGTATAGACGCCGCAGACGGCCTTGCCTTCGGTATGGACCTTCAACATCACCTGAGTTGCTGCTTCACGATTGAGTGTAAAAAAACTTTCAAGTACTTCGACGACGAAATCCATCGGCGTGAAATCGTCATTGAGCATTATAACCTTGTAGCGCGCGGGCGGCTTCAGCTCGGGCTTGCTGGTCTCGACGGCCAGTCCGTCGTCATGGTCATGCGCCGGTTCATGAGGGTCCGGACCAGCGAGCGGTAGATTATGAGTCATTGCAAACATGTCACGTATCGCTGTTACCTTGGTTGAGCCAGGACCCCAAGCAAAGTGTGCACCAGTACTCAGCTTGCCAGAGGTCAACTTGACTTACTGTGATTCAATGTTAAAAAGTGTAAACGAGCATGTCATGGCGGTCACTTAATTGGAAGTCGAACATGCAGTCCGTTCAGATCAATTCCCCCTGCTCGGGGCACCAGGAGAGGATGTTGTATGGAGAAGGGTAAGGTCAAATGGTTCAATAACGCCAAAGGCTATGGGTTCGTAGTAGCCGAAGGCCGAAATGAAGATCTGTTCGCGCATTATTCCGCGATTCAGATGGACGGCTACCGGACTCTCAAGGCGGGCCAACCCGTCAGGTTCGATATCATCCAGGGCCCTAAAGGCCTGCATGCCATCAACATTCAGTCCGCCGAAAACAGCGAGGCGACCACTGCCACATCCCAGGAAGCACTGGCTTCTCAATAACGATAGCGGGGAATGGCGCCCAACCCGGTCGCCGGAACTCGCTTCCTTCCTGGCGCGAAAACGACAAGGCCGGCGTTTGCCGGCCTTGTCTATTGCTACAACCGATCAGTTCATCGCGGCGATCAGGTCGTCACCGAACTCGGAACACTTGCGCAGGGTAGCACCCTCCATCAGGCGTTCGAAGTCATAAGTCACGGTCTTGTTGGCGATCGCGCCTTCGGTACCGCGAATGATCAGATCAGCTGCTTCGACCCAGCCCATGTGGCGCAGCATCATCTCTGCGGACAGGATCAGCGAACCGGGGTTGACCTGATCCTTGCCGGCGTACTTGGGTGCGGTGCCGTGGGTGGCTTCGAACATGGCGACCGAGTCTGACAGGTTGGCGCCAGGAGCGATGCCGATGCCGCCGACCTCCGCCGCCAGGGCGTCGGACAGGTAGTCACCATTCAGGTTGAGGGTGGCGATGACGTCATAGTCAGCCGGACGCAACAGGATCTGCTGCAGCATGGCGTCGGCAATCACGTCCTTGACCACGATCTCGCGACCGGTCTTGGGGTTCTTGAACTTCATCCAGGGACCGCCGTCGAGCAGCTCGGCACCGAACTCGTCACGCGCCACTTCGTAGCCCCACTCCTTGAAGGCCCCTTCGGTGAACTTCATGATATTGCCCTTGTGAACGATGGTGACCGACTTGCGATCATTGTCCACGGCGTATTGCAGGGCCTTCTGTACCAGGCGCTTGGTACCCGCTTCGGACACCGGCTTGACGCCGATACCACACATGTCGGTGAAGCGGATCTTGGTGACGCCCATTTCTTCCTGGAGGAACTTGATGATTTTCTTGGCCTCGGCGGAGCCGGCCTTGAATTCTACGCCCGCGTAGATGTCTTCGGAGTTTTCACGGAAGATCACCATATCGACATCGCCAGGCTTCTTGACCGGGCTGGGCACACCAGTGAACCAGCGAACCGGACGCTGACAGACGTAAAGGTCGAGCTGCTGGCGCAGAGCCACGTTCAGGGAGCGAATACCACCACCCACCGGAGTGGTCAGAGGGCCCTTGATGGAAACGACATACTCCTTGACTGCGTGAAGGGTTTCTTCGGGCAGCCAGGTATCCTGGTCGTAAACCTGGGTGGCTTTTTCACCAGCGTAGACTTCCATCCAGGAGATCTTGCGCTTGCCGCCATAGGCTTTTTCGACGGCGGCGTCGACCACCTTGATCATGACCGGCGAAATATCCACGCCGATGCCGTCACCTTCGATGAAGGGAATGATCGGGTTGTCCGGTACGTTGAGAGACATGTCGGCGTTGACGGTAATTTTGTCGCCGCTAGCCGGCACCTGGATCTTTTGGTATCCCATCGTTGACTCCGTAGTGTTGTCGTTGTCAGACATGATCCCGGGGGTAACCGAGACCATACTTGGTCGTTTTGCTGGTGACCGTATTGTTGTAGTTTTCCTACAAATTGTCACGCGTTTTTAGAATCCTACTTTAATAGCATTGCCAAATTCACGCCCTTTCGTGCCGCGAGCGTGCTCGTTCGCGACAAATATGTAGTGATGCTACAAAAAGCACTACAAACCTGTATAGCAGACCCGTGCGCCAGGCGTCCACCCGGCCCCGGGCATTGCCGTGTTTCACCCGAGCAGGCTAATAGGCTAATCTATGCCCCTGCAAGTGGAGCCTAGCATGCGATTTCAGCCACATCTGACCGTTGCGACCATCGTCGAGGATGGCGGTCGCTTCCTGCTGGTCGAGGAAAACAAGCCGCAGGGCATAGTACTCAACCAGCCCGCTGGTCACCTCGAGGCGCAAGAAACCCTGATACAGGCGGCTGAACGCGAGACGTTGGAAGAAACCGGATGGACGGTCCGGATCGAGTCACTGCTCGGCATCTATCTCTTTGTAGCCGCTAATGGCGAAACCTATCAGCGGGTCTGCTTCGCCGGGCGGGCTGTCGAGCATGATTCGGGGCGGACGCTCGACGACGGAATTATCGCCGCACACTGGATGTCGCTGGACGAAGTGCGAGCCTGCGCTGAGCGCCATCGTAGCCATCTGGTTCTGCAATGCATCCTGGACTATCTGAACAAACCCCACTATCCCCTGGACCTGATACGCTGAACATGACTTCTGCCTCCTCCCCTACTCCAAGTCAGACCCGGGTCATCGTCGGTATGTCCGGCGGCGTCGACTCATCTGTATCCGCCGCCCTCCTGCTTGAACAGGGCTATCAGGTGGAAGGCCTGTTCATGAAGAACTGGGACGAGGATGATGGCACCGAGTACTGTACCGCGCGCGAGGATCTGGCCGACGCCCAGGCAGTATGCGATCGATTGGGGATTCACCTGCATACGGCCAATTTTGCTGCCGAATACTGGGATAATGTATTCGAGCATTTTCTCGCTGAATACAAGGCCGGGCGCACGCCCAATCCGGATATCCTCTGCAACCGGGAAATCAAGTTCAAGGCATTCCTCGACTACGCCCTTGCGCTGGGCGCCGATCTGATCGCTACCGGCCATTACGTGCGGCGTGCAGACCGGGACGGTCGCACCCTGCTGCTGCGAGGTCTGGACCCGAACAAGGATCAGAGCTACTTCCTGCACGCCGTCGGCAGTGAGCAGATCGCCCGAACGCTCTTTCCAGTGGGCGATCTGGAAAAACCCCGGGTACGCGAGATCGCCGAGAAGTATCAGCTCGCCACTGCGCGCAAGAAAGACTCGACGGGAATCTGCTTTATCGGAGAACGTCGTTTCAGCGACTTCCTCAAGCAGTATCTGCCGGCGCAACCCGGTGATATCGAAACCACCGAGGGCGCGGTCATCGGTCGTCATCACGGGTTGATGTACCACACCATAGGTCAGCGTCAGGGGCTGGGCATCGGCGGGATGCAAGGCGCAGGAGACGAACCTTGGTACGTCCTGCGCAAAGACCTCGAGCGCAACGTGCTGATCGTGGGTCAGGGCAATACCCATCCCGGGCTCTTTGCCAGCGCCCTCACCTGCTCGGAAATATTCTGGATCAATCCGCTCGCAAGCGATCTGCCTATGCGACTGGGCGCCAAGGTGCGTTACCGGCAGCCGGACCAGGCATGCACCTTGGAGCGCGACGGCGCGAGTTACATTGTCCGCTTCGACGAACCGCAACGAGCGGTAACGCCGGGGCAATCGATCGTTTTCTATGAAGGTGATGTCTGTCTCGGTGGCGGGGTGATCGAAACGGCGAAAAGTGACTATGCGGAGCACTCAGCATGAATCAAACCGAAGAGCAGGTCATCGCCCTTGGAGCGACGTTCGAGGCGGCCCTGCAGGTCGACAAGCTGGCCCGCACCGGTCAGTACAGCGAGGGGCCTGTGACCTGCCTGATCCGCAGTATTTTCGACCGCTCACCGGACCGGGTGATAGACATCTACGGGGGGTCGCCCTACCAGATTCGCCACGGGCTTCAGGCACTGGAAGCGATGCTTGAACGGGACACCGCGAGTCTGCAGCGTGAGGCGCTGCGCTACGTCATGAATCTCCTGGCGCTGGAGCGGCAGCTGGCCAAGCGCGAGGATATGCTGCAGGTGCTGGGCCAACGGCTGGATCAGGCTGGCAAGCAGGTCGAGCATTTCGGCATCCTGCATGACAACGTCATGGCGGGGCTCGGGGGTACTTATCAGGATACCCTGAGCACCCTCAAGCTGCGCATTCAGGTACATGGGGACATGCGCTATCTGCAGCAGCCCGACGTGGCCAATCAGATCCGGGCGCTGCTGCTAGCTGGCATCCGTTCGGCACGCCTGTGGCGGCAGCTCGGAGGGCATCGCTGGCAGCTACTGATCAGCCGGCGCAAGTTGCTGGACGCCTGCAAGAACGTTCTGCATGGTTGATCTGGTCCGGCAGGATCAGCCCCGCCGCGGAGCGCTACTACTTGCCATATCCGCCCTGCTGTTCGCCATCATGGGCGTCCTGATTCGCGAGGTTTCCACCGGGGTCAATAACGAGACGGTGGTGTTCTTTCGCAACTTCGTCGGGGCATTGATGTTCATGCCGCTGATACTCTTGAAGGGTTTTGCACCCTTCCGCACCGAGCGGCTTGGCAATCACTTTCTGCGCACGCTCTACGGGCTGGCGGCGATGTACTGCTTTTTCTACGCCATCGCCCACCTCCCGCTGGCCGATGCCATGGTCTTCACCTATGCCGCGCCTGTATTCACGCCGCTGCTGGCCTGGTGGTGGCTGCGGGAAACACTGAACGGGCGAATCATGTTCATGGTGCTGATCGGCTTTGCCGGAGTGTTGCTGGTTGCCAAGCCGACCGGTGCGTTGTTCGACCCAAAGGGGCTGGCCGGAGTGGCTGCCAGCCTGCTCGCGGCCTGTGCCTTCGTCTCGGTACGCGCACTCAGCAGCACCGAGCCGGCCAGCCGGATCGTGTTCTACTTTTCGAGTTTCTCCGCCCTGCTATCCGCGATTCCCCTTCTCTGGGCCTGGCAACCACTCACCGGTAAACAGCTAGGCATGCTCCTGGCAATCGGACTGATCGCCACCGTGAGCCAGTTGGTGATGTCCAAGGCTTACGTTCTTGCCCCGCCAGGCAAGATCGGCCCGCTAAGTTATCTGGCCATCGTTTTTTCCGGCATTTTTGCCTGGATTCTCTGGGGCGAAGTGCCCGGGCTGTCATCCTGGATAGGTGCCGGTCTGATCTTCGCCTCGACTCTGATCAGCATCAGCCTTCCCGGCAGGCAGGCCAAAGCGGGCAAATCTGGTGTATGATCTGCGCCTTTTCCGGCAGCCTTTTTTGACGAGAATCCTATGCACCTGTCCTCCCTGACCGCCGTTTCCCCAGTCGATGGCCGCTACGGCAGCAAGACTTCGGACCTTCGCAGCATCTTCAGTGAATACGGCTTGATGCGCTTTCGCGTTCAGGTGGAGGTTCGCTGGCTGCAATGCCTGGCGGCGCACCCGGACATTCCGGAAGTCGGCCCCTTCTCGGAAGAGGCTCAGGCTCTGCTCAACCGCCTGGCAGAGGATTTTCAGCTCGAGCACGCCGAGCGCATCAAGGAGATCGAGCGAACCACCAACCACGACGTGAAAGCCGTGGAGTATCTGCTCAAGGAGCAGGTCGCCGCTCTGCCCGAGCTGCGCGCTGTCAACGAGTTCATTCACTTCGCCTGCACATCCGAGGACATCAACAACCTGTCCCACGCGCTGATGCTCCGAGCCGGTCGTGACGAGGTACTGCTGCCTCTGATGCAGCGGATCGCCGATGCCATCCGCCAGCTCGCGGTTACGTACGCGGATGTGCCGATGCTTTCGCGCACCCACGGGCAGCCCGCCTCGCCGACCACCCTCGGCAAGGAACTGGCCAACGTGGTGTATCGACTGGAGCGCCAGATCGCGCAGGTCCGTGCGGTGCCTTTACTGGGCAAGATCAATGGTGCGGTCGGCAACTACAATGCTCACCTCTCCGCCTACCCCGGCATCGACTGGGAAGCCAACGCGCGCGCGTTCATCGAGGGCACCCTGGGGCTGACCTTCAACCCCTACACCACCCAGATCGAGCCTCATGACTACATCGCCGAGCTGTTCGATGCGGTTGCTCGCTTCAACACCATCCTGATCGACTTCGACCGGGACGTCTGGGGTTACATTTCCCTCGGCTATTTCAAGCAGAAAACCGTCGCTGGCGAGATCGGTTCGTCGACCATGCCGCACAAGGTCAATCCGATCGACTTCGAAAACTCCGAGGGCAACCTGGGAATTGCCAACGCGCTGCTGCAGCACCTGGCCAGCAAGCTGCCAATTTCCCGCTGGCAGCGAGACCTGACCGATTCGACCGTGCTGCGCAACCTGGGTGTAGGCTTCGCCCACAGCGTCATAGCTTACGAGGCAACTTTGAAGGGCATCGGCAAGCTCGAGCTCAACAATCAGCGGATCGCAGAAGATCTGGACAACTGCTGGGAAGTGCTCGCTGAGCCGATACAGACCGTCATGCGTCGCTACGCCGTACCTGATGCCTATGAAAAGCTCAAGGAGCTGACGCGCGGCAAAGGCATTACACCGGCTGCGCTGCAGGACTTCGTCGACGGGCTGGAAATCCCTGAAGCGGCCCGCGAAGAACTCAAGCGTCTGACCCCGGCCAGCTACATCGGAAACGCCAGCGCTCAGGCCCGGCGGGTCTGAGCAGAGGCGCCCGCTACACCTTTTCACGCCCGGCCGATGCCGGGCGTTTTGCTTCCAGGAGGTACAACCATGCTACCCGATTCGATCGAAACCCTGCTTGGCGGCCTGTCTGCCGAAACCTTCCTGCGCGAGTACTGGCAGCGCAAGCCGCTGCTGATCAGGCAGGCCTTCCCCGGCTTCGAAACGCCCTTGTCGCCGGACGAACTGGCCGGCCTGGCGCTGGAGGATGAAATCGAGTCGCGCATCGTGCTGGAGCATGGTGCCCACCCGTGGGAGCTGCGCCGCGGTCCCTTCACCGAAGAGGATTTTCGCACCCTGCCGGAGCGCGACTGGACTCTGCTGGTGCAGTCGGTGGACCAGTTCGTACCCGAGGTCGGCGAGCTGCTGAAGGCCTTTCGCTTCCTGCCAAGCTGGCGACTGGACGACATCATGATCAGTTATGCGGCCCCCGGTGGCAGCGTCGGCCCGCATTACGACAACTATGACGTCTTCCTCCTACAGGGCCATGGCCGGCGCCGCTGGAAGCTAGGGCAGATGTGCACCGATGGCAGCCCCATGCTCGACAACCCCGACCTGAAGATCCTTTCCGAATTTACCACCGAACAGGAGTGGGTCCTGGAACCCGGGGACATGCTGTACGTACCTCCCGGCCTGGCTCATCATGGGGTAGCGGAGGACGACTGCATGACCTACTCGGTTGGTTTTCGCGCCCCGAGCCACCAGGAAATCCTCGTGCATTTCACCGATTTTCTCGCTCAGTTCGCCACTGATCAGCAGCGCTATGGTGATGCGGGGATGCAGCCACCTGCCGACCCCTCCGCACTCGACGACGCAGCGCTCGATCGACTTCAGGCGATCGTGCGCCAGGCGGCGGAAGACCGCGACGCGCTAGCGGTCTGGTTCGGTCGCTTCATGACCGAACCACGCTACCCGGAACGAGTACAGGCTCAGGAAACCGAGCCGGGCGAACTGGAGTCCCTGCTGCAACAGGGCTACGGCCTGATTCGCAATCCCAGCGCACGCCTGGCCTATCGGGTCGAAGAGGACACCCTGGTCCTGTTTGCCAGTGGCGAGCACTGCGTGCTGCCCGCTTCCCTGTTACCCAGGGTTCGTCTACTCTGCAACGAGGACTACCTGGATGCCGAGACCCTGCTGGGCTGGCGTTCCGAGGGAGACGCCTGGACGCTCGTCGAGCAATTGCTGAGCAAGGGCGACCTGCTGATCGAGGAAGAAGATGAGTGACGTCCGTATCGATATAGTTGACTGGGACAGCTGTCAGCCGTTGCGCGACATTCGCCGCGAGGTATTCATCGACGAGCAGCAAGTGCCGGCCGAGGAAGAATGGGATAATTACGACGCGACCGCCGTTCATTTTTTGATGAGCGTGGATGGCGAGCCGGCAGGCACGGCGCGCCTGCTGCCTGACGGGCACATCGGGCGGGTCGCAATCGTCCGCCGATGGCGCGGCAAAGGGCTGGGTGACGATCTGATGCGGCGCGTGATGGATCACGCGCGCGAAAAAGGCATGACGATACTTGCTCTGTCGGCACAGACCCAGGCGCTCGATTTTTACACCCGCTTAGGGTTTCGGGTGTGCTCCAACGAATACATCGAGGCGGGCATTCCCCACCACGCGATGATCCTGGACACCTTGCAGCAGTCGTCCTCGCAGGCAGAGCTTCCGCCAATCGAGTTCGAATCCCCTGGGCAGTTCACCATCAGCAACCCCCCGGAACAGCGCGAGCGCTACGCATCCCCATTGGATCATCGGCTCGGTGAGCACGGCGATCTGATCGAAGTTGATGAGGACAATGCTCTGGTCATCGCCTGCGACATGGCACTGCAGGCTCGCCGCAGACTGCTTATCCATGGCGCGGACCTGGCTCAGTGGCTGTTCCATCGCCGCGACTTTCTCGATTGCTGCGAGCAGATCGTCGTCTCGAGCAGGCGCCTGAGCATTTGCGTACTGGTTCAGGACATTCGCGAAGAGTTGCTCGCCGGATACAGTCTGGTCCGGTTGATGCAACGCTTTCCAAGCTTCTGCGAAGTGCGCAGGCAGCACCCTGACCTGCCACGCGAACCGCGGGTATACATGGTCGCGGACGACACTGGCATACTCATGTTTCCACGTGCGGCGCTGCGCAGCGGATTCGCCCGCTACGCCAGCGCAGACCAGGCCAGGCGCTGGGGCAACAGCTTCACCGAGCTATGGTCAACGAGCCAGAGTGATCTGGCCTTGCGCAGGTTGTCCTTGTGAACCGCCTGTCAGGGCTTCTGACTGTACTCCTCCTGTACGGTCTGGCGACAAGCCTGCAGGCCGCGCCGGTTACCGAGATTGTCCCGCTGCGTCATGCCTCGGCGGACAGCATGGTGTCGGCTCTGCAACCATTTCTCGATGCCGACGAGGGCATCTCGGCCTACGGTAACCAGCTCATACTTCGAGCAGAACCCGGCCGCCTTCCTGCACTTAGGCAATTGGTCCAGGATCTCGACCGCCGCCCCGCTCGTCTGCGCATCAGCGTAGCGAACGCAGGCAGCAGCTTCGCGACCGAGAGCGGCTTCGAGGCCAGCGGGCGAATCAGGACCGGCCCCGGGGAAATCATCGTCGGGGAAGGTGGAAGCACCCAGACGCGGATAATTCGCAGAGAAACCCGAGGCGCAAGCGATGGCGTCCGACAGATCACTGCCAGTGAGGGTCATCCTGTACTGATCCAGACCGGGCAGAGCATTCCCCTGCGCAGCACCACGATAAATGCCTGGGGCCATCCGGTCGAGCAGACTACCTACCGCGATGCGCTGAGCGGCTTCTATGCGACGGTGAGACTGAGCAGGGACATTGCCACCATCACGATCAATACACGCGATGATCGGGTCAACGCGGGAAACAATAATGTCATCGACCTCCAGCGCACCGAGTCGGTAGTCAGCGCGCCTCTCGGGCAATGGGTCACAATAGGTCAGATCGACGATCTCGACAGCATACGTGGCGCCGATCTCAACCGGCGTATGACCACTCGTCGGCAGGGCCAGCAGACCATTCGGCTAATGGTAGAACGGCTGGATTAGAGCCTTCTGCAGCCCTGTAGTTCCCAAAATATTTCACTACATTCGGATTGACTTATGCGTGCCGAAGCCGCATCATTGCGTCGCTCCCGCTAGCCAGAACTCCCTTGAGGGGTTCCGGGTCACTCCGAAACCGAAGGATTGATCCGTGTCTTAACGGCCCAAAAGGCATTTCGACGAGGTTGCGACTGGAACGAAGTTGTCCTGAGGGACGGGGAAGCGATTCAAACGTATCAGCCTGAGTGACCGTTGCATCTGCGTGGCCGGCTTTGCGCCTTGACCGATCCAGTGCCAGTCCTCCGACCTGTTCGTCCTGCCCTATTTCCTCTCTGCTCTGCTTCCTTCCAGTTTCATCCGTCGTTTCGCACTCAGCCGTTTGCAAGCCTGGTCTGTGGGTTCAGGGTCGACAAACTGTGCAGAACCACACGCAAACTTGAAGGATTGACCATGTCAGCTTACCAAAACGAGATCAAGGCTGTTGCCGCGCTGAAAGAAGCCGCCGGCAGTGGCTGGAGCGCAATCAACCCGGAATACGCAGCTCGCATGCGCATCCAGAACCGCTTCAAGACCGGCCTGGACGTTGCGAAGTACACCGCCGCCATCATGCGCAAGGACATGGCCGAGTACGACGCCGACACTTCTGCCTACACCCAGTCTCTGGGCTGCTGGCACGGCTTCATCGGTCAGCAGAAGCTGATCTCCATCAAGAAGCACCTGAAGACCACCAACAAGCGCTACCTGTACCTGTCCGGCTGGATGGTTGCTGCCCTGCGTTCCGAGTTCGGTCCTCTGCCCGATCAGTCCATGCACGAAAAGACCTCTGTTGCTGCTCTGATCGAAGAGCTCTACACCTTCCTGCGTCAGGCTGACGCCCGTGAACTGGACCTTCTGTTCACCGATCTGGATGCCGCCCGCGAAGCCGGCGACAAGTCCAAGGAAGCTGAAATCCTGGCCAAGATCGACAACTTCGAAACTCACGTCGTGCCGATCATCGCCGACATCGACGCCGGTTTCGGTAACGCCGAAGCGACCTACCTGCTGGCCAAGAAAATGATCGAAGCCGGTGCCTGCTGTATCCAGATCGAAAACCAGGTTTCCGACGAGAAGCAGTGCGGTCACCAGGACGGCAAGGTTACCGTTCCGCACTCCGACTTCCTCGCCAAGATCAACGCTGTTCGTTACGCGTTCCTCGAACTCGGTGTTGACGACGGCGTGATCGTTGCCCGTACCGACTCCCTGGGCGCCGGCCTGACCAAGCAGATCGCTGTTACCAACGAGCCGGGCGACCTGGGTGACCAGTACAACAGCTTCCTCGATGGCGACTACATCGAAAGCGCTGCCGACATTGCCAACGGTGACGTGGTCATCAAGGCCAACGGCAAGCTGCTCAAGCCCAAGCGTCTGGCTTCTGGCCTGTTCCAGTTCCGCAAGGACACTGGCGTTGACCGCGTTGTTCTGGACTGCATCACCAGCCTGCAGAACGGTGCCGATCTGCTGTGGATCGAAACAGAGAAGCCGCACGTTGGTCAGATCGCCGAGATGGTCAACAAGATCCGCGAAGTCGTGCCGGACGCCAAGCTGGTTTACAACAACAGCCCGTCGTTCAACTGGACTCTGAACTTCCGTCAGCAGGTATTCGATGCCATGCAGGCAGAAGGCAAGGACGTTTCCCAGTACGATCGCGCCAAGCTGATGAGCGTCGAGTACGACGAAACCGAGCTGGCTCAACTGGCTGACGAGAAGATCCGCACCTTCCAGGCTGACGCAGCCCGCGAAGCCGGTATCTTCCACCACCTGATCACCCTGCCGACGTACCACACTGCCGCGCTGTCTACCGACAACCTGGCCAAGGGTTACTTCGCAGACCAGGGCATGCTGGCCTACGTCAAGGGCGTTCAGCGTCAGGAAATCCGCCAGGGTATCGCGTGCGTCAAGCACCAGAACATGGCTGGTTCCGACATCGGCGACAACCACAAGGAATACTTTGCTGGTGAAGCCGCTCTGAAGGCAGGTGGTAAAGACAACACCATGAACCAGTTCCACTAAGAACCGGTTCGCTGACACCGGCTTGCCGGTGTCACAAGCCGGGTCCGCCCGGCTCTGAAAAGGAGCCACCTTCGGGTGGCTCCTTTTTTATGCACTGCGTGCGGCCGACCGATAACGTAACATTGCTTCTTTCCGATTTCACAGCACGCAGCACTGCCCCGCCGCTTATTCTGCAAGGTTTACCGATGGCTCGCCTGAAACTCGAATTTCCCGATAACCAGTTTTACTTCACCACCCAACTCACAGTACGCATTACCGACATCAATGCGGGCAAGCACCTTGCCAACGATTCGATGATCTCCATGATCTCCGAGGCACGCGCCCGCTTTCTGTACCAGTTCGGTATCGAGGAAGTCAGTGAAAACGACACTGGGATCATCGTCACCGACCTTGCAACGACCTACAAGCGCGAGGCCTTCGCAAGGGACGCGCTGATCTTCGAGGTTGGACTTATGGACCTGAACAAATATGGTGGGGACATCATCTTCCGCATTACCAAGGCGGTAGGCGGCGAACTGGTAGCGCTCGCTAAATCCGGCTTCGTGTTTTACGACTTTACCACGTCCAAAGTGGCGCCCATGCCTGATGACTTCCGCCTGCGCTTCCCGGGAGTAAACTACCTGACGGAATGACTCGCAGACAATCGTTGCTGACAGACATAAAAAAACCCGGCCTGAAAGGCCGGGTTTTTACTGGACCAGGTCGCTATTAACGAACTTCGACCTGAGTTTCCACTTCTGCTTCTACGCGACGGTTCATGGCGCGGCCTTCGTCAGTGCTGTTGTCAGCAATCGGACGGCTCTCACCATGGCCTACAGCGCGAACGCGGTTGGCTTCAACACCTTCTTCGATCAGAGCCTGGCGCACGGAGTTGGCGCGACGCTCGGACAGACGCTGGTTGTACTCTTCGGAACCGATGGAGTCGGTGTGACCCTCAACAGTAGTGGTCACTGAAGGATACTGGCGCATGAACTCGGCTACGCTGCGAATGTCCGGACGGAACTCGGGGCGGATGTTGTCACGGTCGAAGTCGAACTTGACGTCCAGCTCAACGCGAACGTTCTGGATCTCAGGCTGCGGAGCCGGCGCGGGGGCGGGAGCCGGTGCCGGAGCAGGAGCTGCCACTGGAGCCGGGGCCGGAGCGCCGCCGAAATTCAGGCCCAGGCCTACACCTGCCATCCACTCGGTCTGGTTGTGATCCAGGCCATAGGTGACGTCTACGCCGGCCTTGACGAAGAAATTCTCGTTCAGGTAGTTCTTGACCCCACCGCCGACCATCAGCATGGTGGTACGGTCGCGGCTGTTGCTATCCCACTGATCCAGTTCCTGGTGGCCCAGACCACCGGACAGGTAAGGACGAATCGCGCCTTCGCCGAAGTGGTTGACCGCTTCGATGAAGCCCAGGCGACCGCGGATGCGCTCACCAGTGACGTCGCTGCTCAGGTTGTGATAGCGACCCAGGCCCAGGTTCAGCTGGACGTTGTCGTTGACGAATACGCCGAGGCTGCCGCCAACCAGGTTGCCGTTGTCCAGATCGTGGATGCTGTCAGTGAAGTAGCGCTTGGCGAATGCTTGTGCCTCTACAGAGCCTGCGCTCTGAGCCATGACAGGCATAGTGGAGGCAGCAACCACGGCGCCAACGACGATACCAACAGTGTTTTTCAATTTCATCTTTGAATCCCCGTTAAATCCATTCGGACGTTTGGTTTTGCGCGAAACTCAGGCAGTAGTATAACAGAAATATACAAATCACCATACGATAGGCTTCTAAGCAGCACCGTCTATATGCTTTCTTAGTTTTTCAAGTGCACGTTTATATCGCATCTTCGTCGCACTCAGCCCCATGTGCATGATGTCTGCAATTTCCTGGAACTCCAGTTCCGCCACAAAGCGCAGAACCAGTATCTCCCGATCTACCGGGTTGACGTGGACCAGCCAGCGATCCAGCCCACCGGAGCCCACCAGCGGCATTTCCTGCTCCTGGGCTTCTTCCTGCGACTCCAGACTCAGTGCATCGAAGAGTCGTTTCTTGCGCTTTTCTTTCCGATACTGAGTAATGCATTCGTTATACGTGATGCTATAAAGCCATGTCTTGAACTTCGCCTTCCCTTCGAAGTGTTTCAAACCATGTAGCACCTTCAGCATTACCTCCTGACAGACATCATCGGCATCCCTTTCGTTCCCCAGATAGCGCGCACAAACATTAAATAATGTGCGCTGGTACCGGCGCATGAGTTCCTCGTAGGCCACGGTCGTATGGAACAGTTCCGTAGCGGCTCTTGCGGCCAACTGTTCATCCGTAAGCTCCGCCGGGCGGTAGCGGTTACCTTGATGCACCTGGTTAGTCACCGCGTCTGATCGTCCCTGGACTTCATGCCTAGCGTGATACCCGCTCATCCAGCAGAGTGCGGTTCGAGATGGAAACGACTGCGCCCTGATCGTCGATAAGGGTGGTTTTCACTGTACCGATCTCGTCTATCACGCCTTCCAGATCCCCGACCTGAATGCGGTCACCCACCTGATAGAGCTCTCTGACGTAAACGCCGGCCAGAATCTGGCTCACCACCTGTCGACTGCCGAGCCCGAGAGCAAGGGCGGCAGCGGCGCCGAAGGAAACCAGTACTATGGCGATGACCGTGTTGAGGAGTGCCGTCTCGATCTGCAGTTGGCCAATGGCAAGCGACACCGTGATGATTACCAGCAGCCCCTGGGCGAAACGCCCAAGGCCGCTGGCGTAATCGACACCGATGCTCTCTGCCGCGCCCCGCACGATTCCGCTTACGAGGTGCGACAACAGAAGGCCCGCCAGCAGAATCAGCGCCGCGCCGAATACCTTGGGCAAATACAGCGCAAAGGCATCTAGCGTGGACGACACGCGTGCCAACCCTAGCGTCTCTGCCGCGGAGACGATGAAGGTGAGCATCACGAACCAGTAGAGGATCTTGCCGATGACGGCGGACACTGGCGCAGCAATTCCGATACGGCCCAGCAGTTTGGTGACACCGGCGCCGGCCATTAACCGGTCCAGGCCAAGCTTTGCCAGCCCCTTGCTGAGAATGGTGTCGACAATCTTGGCCACCACGAAGCCAAGCAGAACGATGAACAGCGCAGCGATAAGGTCGGGTATGAATGAAGCGACCTTGCTCCAGAGGGTAGTCATGGCAGCGACGAAGCTGTGACTCCAGGTATCCAGTTCCATGGTCATTCGCCTTTATGGTGGTTGGCTTCGGTGGAGCACGTGGGTCTCGTTTTGCGCTTGAGCCCGGTGCCGGCTTCGGAAAGAACCCAACCCCAGCGTGCGAACATGTTCAGCAGATCGAACAGTCCGCCGTGGATGTGCGCCTTGTGCAACACACGCTCCAGGCGTTCGGCATCCACACTGTCGGGGCGTTGCCGGTCGGCTTCGCGCAGCATCTCGCGCAGCTGGTTTTCGAAGGGATCGTCCATAGTCAGTTACCTCGTAGCGAAGGAAACACTGTCTGGAGACGTCACAAGCCCGCGAGATGTCACCATCCGGCGGGCTTGTACGCTTCAGCAGCTCTGCAACCGAGGCTTGGGATCCTATCCAGGCATTTTCAATGGCGTGGGCGACACGATGATACCGTTGTTGTCGGCATATACGTATTCGCCCGGGCGGAATGTGACACCCGCGAAGGTCACTGGCACGTTGAGATCTCCGATACCGCGCTTATCGGTCTTCATCGGATGGCTGGCAAGCGCCTGGATTCCGAGCGGCGTCTGAACCAGTACGTCGACGTCGCGCACACAGCCATACACAATGATGCCTTCCCAGCCATTGCGCGCTGCTTTCTCGGCCAGCATGTCGCCGAGCAGGGCACGGCGCAGCGAGCCGCCCCCGTCGACAACCATGACCTTGCCCTTTCCGTCCTGGTCAACCTGCTCCTTCACGACCGAATTGTCCTCGAAGCACTTCACGGTGACGATTTCGCCACCGAAGGAGTCATGTCCACCAAAGTTGCTGAACATGGGTTCCACCACCAAAACGTCCGGGTACTGATCACACAGATCGGGCGTTACGTATTGCATGAGCGTTCTCCTTGATCAGTTGCCAACGGTCTGTTCAGCGAGGAAGAACCACGTATCCATGACCGAATCCGGGTTCAGCGAGATGCTTTCAATGCCCTGTTCCATCAGCCAGCGGGCCAGATCCGGATGATCCGAAGGGCCCTGTCCACAAATGCCGATGTACTTGTCAGCCTTGATGCAGGCCGAAATCGCCATGGCCAGCAGTTTCTTGACCGCCGCGTTCCGCTCGTCGAACAGATGAGCAATGATCCCCGAGTCACGGTCCAGACCGAGCGTGAGCTGCGTCAGGTCGTTGGAGCCGATCGAAAAGCCGTCGAAGTGTTCCAGGAACTCTTCGGCCAAGAGGGCGTTGGCTGGCAGTTCGCACATCATGATCAGACGCAAACCGTTCTCGCCGCGCTTGAGGCCGTTCGCTGCGAGCAGCTCGACAACCTGGTGTGCTTCACCCACGGTACGCACGAAGGGCACCATGATCTCGACATTGGTCAGCCCCATCACGTCACGGACCTGCTTCATGGCGCGACATTCGAGCTCGAAGCAGTCGCGGAACGAATCGCTGATGTAACGCGAGGCGCCGCGGAAACCGAGCATCGGGTTTTCTTCTTCCGGCTCGTACAGCCGTCCGCCGATCAGGTTGGCGTACTCGTTCGACTTGAAGTCGGACAGCCGCACGATGACCTTCTTCGGCCAGAATGCAG
Source organism: Pseudomonas sp. (assembly GCA_030603065.1). Lineage (GTDB taxonomy): Bacteria > Pseudomonadota > Gammaproteobacteria > Pseudomonadales > Pseudomonadaceae > Halopseudomonas. The sequence goes on along the minus strand of JAUVYN010000004.1, from coordinate 16,414 downwards.
CGGCCAGGGTACTGACGCCCTCGACCAGCTTTTCGACATAGAAATCGACCGGATCGGGATAGCCTGCGATACGCTTCTCGACGCTGTCACGTACATCGGATGGCAGACTGGAGAAGTTCAGCAGCGCCTTGGGATGCACGCCGATCATGCGATTGATGATGAACTCCAGTCGTGCCAGACCCACGCCTTCATTGGGGAGGTTGGCGAAATCGAAGGCACGATCAGGGTTGCCCACGTTCATCATGATCTTGAAAGGCAGCGTCGGCATGGCGTCGACACTGTTGGTACGTACGTCAAAGGACAACTGACCTTCATAAATGAAGCCGGTGTCGCCCTCTGCGCATGACACGGTGACTTCCTGACCGTCCTTCAGTTCGGCGGTGGCATTGCCGCAACCTACGACCGCGGGGATGCCCAGTTCGCGTGCAATGATCGCAGCATGGCAGGTACGACCACCACGGTTGGTGACGATAGCACTGGCGCGCTTCATGACCGGCTCCCAGTCCGGATCAGTCATGTCGGAGACCAGTACGTCACCAGGCATCACCTTGTCCATCTGCGATACGTCGCTGACGATCTTCACGCGTCCGGAACCGATTCGCTGTCCAATGGCGCGGCCTTCGACCAGGACCTTGCCTTTTTCCTTGAGCAGGTAACGCTCCATGACGTTGCCGTTGCCGCGACTTTTTACGGTTTCCGGACGCGCCTGCACGATGTAAAGCTGGTTGTCGTCACCATCCTTTGCCCACTCGATGTCCATTGGGCGACCGTAGTGCTTCTCGATGATCAGCGCCTGGCGAGCAAGGTTGTTGACCTCGTCGTCAGTCAGGCAAAAACGCGAACGCTCGGCCTTGTCGACATCCACGGTCTTGACCGAGCGGCCGGCACGCGCTTCGTCTCCGTAGACCATCTTGATGGCCTTGCTACCAAGATTGCGGCGCAGGATCGCCGGGCGGCCAGCCTCGAGGGTCGGCTTGTGTACATAGAACTCGTCCGGATTGACCGCGCCCTGCACCACCGTCTCGCCCAGACCATAGGCCCCGGTGATGAACACCACGTCACGGAAGCCCGACTCGGTGTCGAGGGTGAACATGACACCCGCAGTACCGGTTTCAGAGCGGACCATCCGCTGGACGCCAGCGGAAAGAGCGACCAGCTTGTGATCGAAGCCCTGATGCACACGATAGGAAATCGCTCGGTCATTGAACAGCGAGGCGAAAACCTCCTTGGCGGCTCGAATGACATTGTCTACGCCACGGATATTGAGAAAGGTTTCCTGCTGACCGGCGAAGGATGCGTCCGGCAGGTCCTCGGCGGTTGCTGACGAGCGTACCGCAACGGCAAGATTTTCATTGCCGTGGGACAGCTCTGCAAAGGCGTCGCGAATGGCCTGATCCAGTGCCGGCGGAAACTCCGCGTCCAACACCCATTGGCGGATTTGCGCACCGGTTTCGGCCAGAGCATTGACGTCGTCGACGTCAAGCGAGTCGAGTGCGGCATGAATGCGATCATTAAGACCACTTTGCTCGAGAAAATCACGGTAGGCATCTGCAGTGGTGGCGAAGCCTCCAGGTACGGATACGCCTGCGTTGGCAAGGTTGCTGATCATTTCCCCAAGCGAGGCATTCTTGCCGCCCACGCGCTCTACGTCTCCAGCTCCCAGGTGCTCGAAGGACACTACGTACTCTAACAAGGTGATCTCTCCGTAAATCTCGTGAATTGAGCGACAGGTGCCGAACCGATCATCTGGCCTGCATGTCACAAATGCGCCACAATGCGGCTGGTGAAGCCTCCCCTGAATAGCTCCATGGCTTCAAAGTTTTGCACCAGCCAAACTCGACTTCTTAAGGCTACGCGCATGAAACGCACCGCTTTTTTCATTTCCGACGGTACCGGTATCACAGCTGAAACTCTGGGGCAGAGCCTGCTCTCGCAATTCGAGAACATCGAGTTCACCAAACTGTTGCGCCCGTACGTGGACACCATCGAAAAAGCGCACGACATGGTACAACAAATCAATGCAGCTGCCGAGCGAGACGGGGCGCGTCCGATTATCTTTGACACTGTAGTCAACAACGAAATCCGCGACCAGCTGGCCAGATCCAACGGATACATGATCGATATCTTCTCGACCTTCCTCGCCCCCCTCGAACTGGAGCTTGGCGACGGCTCGTCCTACTCGGTCGGCAAGACCCATTCGATTCTGCACAATACGCACTACAAGGACCGTATCGACGCGGTGCATTTCGCAATGGACAACGACGATGGCGCCAGAACTCAGCATTACAACGAAGCCGACATCATCGTCATTGGAGTATCGCGCTGCGGCAAGACGCCTTCCTGCCTGTATATGGCACTGAAATACGGAATTCGTGCAGCCAACTACCCGTTGACCGAAGACGACATGGAGCGCCTGCAGCTCCCCGCCTCACTGAAGCAGCACAAGCACAAGCTGTTCGGCCTGACGATAGACCCCGAACGTCTGGCCAGCATTCGTAACGAACGCCGGCCGAATAGTCGTTACGCGAGCTTTGCTCAGTGCGAATTCGAAGTGCGGGAAGTCGAAAATCTCTTCCGTCGCGAGAACATCCCGCACATCAATTCAACGCATTTCTCGGTGGAGGAAATTTCCGCCAAGATCCTCGTTCACATGGGCATCGAGCGCAGGCTGAAATAGGCTCAGGCGTCCCAAGGCTCGGGCATGTTCTGCCGAAGCCAGTCGATCAGGGCCGTCAGCTTGCGCGACGGCCTTCCGAAACTGTACAGCAGCGCCACTTCCAGTTCCGGCGGACTCCACTGCTCGAGGCAGCGAACCAGACTGCCAGGGTGGGCGCGCTCATATTTTTCCGCATACCAGCACGGCAGCACGCCGATACCCTGCCCCCGAACCAGCGCATCGGCCTGAAGCACGACGGTATTCGCCTGCAGGCGCGACTGCGGGGGCTGAAAAACGAATTCTCCCTGGATCTGGCTGTGCAGAGCCAAAGACTTCTGCCCAGCGAGCAGATCAACCCAGGGAAACAACGCTAACTGCCGAGGATGCTCGGGAAGGCCGCGTTCCTGAATGAACCCTGGCGAACAGTACAGCCCCTGAGTCCAACGACCAAGACGCTCCGAGCGTAAGCCGTTGGAACGTTCCTCGCCCAGCCAAAGCCACAGGTCTCCGACGCCCGCTTCAGTCTGTTGCGGCGCGTCTGCCGTGACGCGCAGCTGCAGGCGGACCCCGGGATAGCGTTCCAGGAAAGCCTCCAGGACGGGAGGCAGCCAGCCACGCTCGAAGGCATTGTGGATATGCAGCACCAGCGATCCGCTGACATCTTCCTTCAGCGCATCCAGCGACTCCTGGCTCTGTGATGCCAGATCGAGCAACTGACGGCAGTAGGTATAGAACAGTTTTCCGGCTTCGGTGGGCAGGAGCCGATTGGATTGCCGCAACAGCAGCCGCTGCCCTACCCGGCTTTCCAGCTGGCTGATACGCCTGCTCAGAGTCGACTTTGGCAAGCCTGTACTCAGCGAAACAGAAGTCAAACCACCCTGTTCGACTACCGCGGTAAACACGCTCAGCTCGTTGAAGTCGTGCATGATCATGCTTGTTGGTTCCTCTGCATCGCTGCTCCTGAATTTAGTACCTGTGCCGTTCATCCGATACGGGCGGCCTGCAATGTAGGGCCTAACCCGCCGTAGCACCATTGGGGCATCGCGCCGCCTCGCGTCCGACTCTCTTGAAGATCCGTCACAACTCATTGTAATAGCGAGAGTTTTTTCAAAAATCCGTGCATCGTTGCAAAAAACGCAATTATCGGTTCCGTCGCGTCAGGTGGTCCTCAAAAGCGTATGGTACTAAATTAATGGCGCTTTTGATAATCGTTATCACTCGTATTGAATCAAGATCACTCGACAGATGGAGAGCCCGATGTTCCCACCCCAACCCGCCGCTCGAACCGTTACTCTCGCCGGAATGGCCCTGTTGGCAACAAGTGTCGCCCAGGCCAATCAATCAGCCCTCAGGCTGGGCGACACTGTGGTTACCGCTGCGGGTTTCGAACAGAAGATTACCGACGCACCCGCAAGTATCAGCGTGATCAGCAACCAGCAGCTTCGTGAAAATCGCTACAGCAATCTCGCCGAGGCGCTCGAAGGGGTTGAAGGGCTGGATATTCGCCAGGGAACAGGCAAGACCGGCGGTTTGAATATCAGCCTGCGTGGCCTGCCAAGCGAGTACACCCTCATTCTGATTGACGGCCGTCGGCAGAATACGGCGGGCAACGTGACGCCGAACGGTTTCGGCGAAACTGCTACCAGCTTCATCCCCCCCATGTCCGCAATCGAGCGCATCGAAGTGATCCGGGGCCCAATGTCCACGCTATACGGCTCTGACGCCATGGGCGGCGTCGTCAACATCATCACCAAACGTGTTGCGGACGAATGGGGCACCACCGCCACCATCGATCACGTATTCCAGGAAGACAGCGATTACGGTGAAAGCACCCGTTTCAACCTGTACTCGAGCGGCCCCCTGATAGACAACCTGCTTGGCCTGGCCGTTCGCGGTAGCCTGTATGACCGGGACGCTTCCGACTTGAGCTTCGACAACGGCTCTACGGTTAGTCGACGTGGTGCCGCTCCTGTCGAGGGCCAGGTGTTTACAGCAGGGGCGCGGTTGAGCCTCACCCCAAACGAGAGTCATGATCTGTACGTTGATTTCGAACGGGGTGGCCAACGGTACAACAATGACGACTGTCAGCTGGGTAATCTTGACGGGCGTGCCGGCGGCAATGCGGCCACGGGCTGCACTAGTCCTGCGCCTACCCTGGCCAACGGATACCGCGACCAGCTACGTTTCACCCGGAATCAGGTCGTAATTGGCCATGACGCGCGACTTCCTGTGGGCCGGCTCTCGAGCAGCATCACCCATAACGTGACCGAGACCACTGGCCGCACCATTCCCGGCCGCCCGATCGGAGCCTCCTATGCTGGGTTCCCGGAGATCGTGGTGGGCGATGATCGCGAGCTAAAATCTACTGATGTTGTAGTCGATACCAGGTTGACGACACCGCTGGGGCAGAATCACATCACCACCGTAGGCGCTCAGTGGTGGGATGCCAAGGTTACCGACGGCATTGCTGCGGAAGATTTCGAGCAGACCAGCTGGTCCCTGTTCGCAGAGGATGAATGGCGGCTCCGGCAGGATCTCGCCCTGACGCTGGGTGCGCGCTATGAGCACCATGATGCCTTTGGTGGGCATATCAGCCCGCGGGCTTATATGGTCTGGAATACCACCGACAACTGGACCCTGAAAGGCGGTGTCAGTCGCGGCTACCGGACTCCAACGCTCAACCAACTCCACGATGGCGTCAGCGGTGTAACCGGACAGGGGCAGACCCTGACCATTGGAACGCCAAGCCTGGACCCCGAGATCACCACCAATACCGAATTCGGCGTGTACTATGACAATTTGTCGAATTTCAACGCGAATCTCACGCTGTTTCACAATAGATTCAAGGACAAGATCGATGACGGTACCCCCCTGCCGAACTGTTTCTCGACGGATCCCGATGTGCCTGCAGGTCTGCCCGGGTGCGTAGGATTTGGGCCTGGATTCACCCAGGCGCAGTTTGCCCAGAGCACCAACATCGGCCGGGCACAGACCGCAGGCATTGAACTGTCCGGGCGTTGGCAGTTTGCACCAGCCTGGAGCCTGAGCACCAATTACACCTACACCGACAGCGAACAGAAGAGCGGGATCAATCGCGGAGCACCACTGACCAACACTCCGGAACACCTGCTTTATGCTCGCATCGACTGGGCCACCACCCCCCGCACCCGGCTATGGCTGCGGGGCGATTATCGCGGCGAGAGGGCTCGCTTCACGGACCGATACGAGAACCTTTCGGCCGCTAACCGTGCCTTGTACGACCAGGCGGGCGATTTGAAAGCCTATGAGGTTTTCCACCTAGGGGGATCCCTGCGTGCGACCGAGCAACTGACATTCAACGCGGCCATCTACAACCTGCTCGACAAGGACTTCACCAAAGGTACGCTCTACACCACCTCGGGCGGGCAGACTGCCTGGGTTTCCGATTACATCCAGACTGGCCAGTCAACTGACGGGACGCTGGAGGAAGGCCGACGCCTATGGCTGTCGGCAACCTACGAGTTCTGAAGCAGGGCTCGACGAAAAGGCCGCCTTCTCGGGCGGCCTTGTTCCACAGCGTCGAAAAGCACCTAGAGTGCGGCCAGACCCCGCTGCAGGTCGGCCTTGATATCTTCGACATCTTCCAGTCCAACCGCAACACGAACGAGATTGTCGCGAATACCTGCAGCCGCGCGAGCCTCCGCCGATAGCCGTCCGTGTGTGGTAGTTGCCGGATGCGTGATGGTGCTCTTGGCATCCCCCAGATTGGCGGTGATGGATAGCAGACGAGTCGCATCGATGAAGCGCCAGGCGGCCTCCCTGCCACCTTGCACCTCGAAGGAGAGTACCGCACCGAAGGCACTTTGCTGGGAGCGCGCCAGAACATGCTGTGGGTGGCTTTCGAGTCCGGCATAGTAAATCCGCTCGATACCCGATTGCTGCTCCAGCCATTCTGCCAGATGCTGGGCACTGGCGCAGTGTGCCTGCATCCGCAGCCGCAGTGTTTCCAGCCCTTTCAGGAAGACCCATGCGTTGAACGGGCTCATGGTCGGACCAGCTGTGCGAAGAAAACCAACCACTTCCTTCATGTGCTCGCTGCGCCCGGCCACAACGCCACCCAGGCAGCGCCCCTGACCGTCGATGTACTTGGTCGCCGAATGGATAACGATATGAGCGCCCAGCTCAAGGGGCTTTTGCAGCGCAGGCGTGCAGAAGCAATTGTCTACAGCGAGCAATGCTCCCTGGGCATTGGCTATGCCGGCCAGCCCCCGGATGTCCACCAGCTCGGCCAACGGATTCGAAGGAGACTCGACGAACATCAGGCGGGTGTTGGGCTTGCAGGCTGTCTTCCAGGCATCCAGATCGGACAGCTTCACGTAGTCGACCTCGACCCCGAAGCGCTTGAAGTACTTCTCGAAGAGCGTGACCGTCGCGCCGAATACGCTCTGCGACACCAAAATATGGTCTCCAGCCGAGCACAGGCTCATGACCATCGACAGGATGGCCGCCATGCCCGATGAGGTGGCAACGGCCTGTTCTGCCCCCTCAAGCGCAGCGATGCGCTCCTCGAAGGTGCGCACCGTAGGATTCATGTAACGTGAGTAGACATTGCCCCCTGCCTCTCCGGCAAAACAGGCAGCAGCTTCAGCCGCGCTTCGGAACACATAGCTCGAAGTCAGGAACATGGCCTCGCCATGCTCTGCTTCGGGGCCACGACGCTGCCCTGCCCTCACCGCGAGCGTGTCGAAGTTCGCAGCATTCAGGTCGCTATCGAGCCGGCCTGCTTCCCATTCAAGCGTCATGTCGGTCTCCGCTACTGCACTCAGTTGTTGTGCAGGTCAATGATTTCGCTGCTGATCTCCGAGCGAACCTTGGCGGCATCATTACGCGCCTGCTCGATCTTGCCGAGATAAGCCTCGTTCACGTCGCCGGTTACGTACTCGCCATTGAACACCGAGCAGTCGAAACGCGACAACTGAGGGTTGCCTTCGCTCACGGCGTGAACCAGATCATCAAGGTCCTGATAGATAAGCCAGTCGGCGCCGATCAGCTCTGCCACCTCTTCGGTAGTGCGGTCGTGAGCAATCAGCTCGTGAACGCTGGGCATGTCGATCCCGTATACATTGGGGTACCGAACCGCGGGCGCCGCGGAGCAGAAGTAGACATTCTTGGCACCCGCTTCACGGGCCATCTGAATGATCTGCTTGCAGGTGGTGCCGCGTACGATGGAATCGTCGACCAGCATCACGTTCTTGCCGCGAAACTCCAGCTCGATTGCATTGAGCTTCTGACGCACCGATTTCTTCCGCGCGGCCTGCCCGGGCATGATGAAGGTACGGCCGATATAGCGATTCTTCACGAAACCTTCGCGGAACTTGACCCCTAGATGATTGGCTAACTCCACCGCAGAGGTGCGGCTGGTATCCGGAATCGGGATGACCACGTCAATTCCGTGATCCGGTCGCTCGCGAAGAATCTTTTCCGCAAGCTTCTCGCCCATACGCAGTCTGGCCTTGTACACCAGCACGCCATCGATCATCGAGTCAGGACGGGCAAGGTAGACGTGCTCGAAGATACATGGCGAGTACATTTGCTGCTCCGCGCACTGGCGGGTGAACAACTCGCCCCGCTCGGTGATGTATACCGCCTCTCCGGGCTCGAGATCACGGATCAGCTCGAAGCCAAGCACGTCGAGCGCAACACTTTCCGAAGCGATCATGTATTCGATGCCTTCTTCGGTCTGACGCTTGCCGAACACGATCGGACGGATTGCGTAAGGATCACGGAATCCTACGATGCCATACCCGGTCACCATGGCGATGGCGGCATAGCCGCCACGGCAACGATCGTGTACTGCGCGAACCGCATTGAAAATGTCTTCTTCGCTCGGTTGCAGCTTGCCACCCCGAGCCAGCTCGTGGGCGAACACGTTCAACAGAACCTCGGAATCGGAGGTCGTGTTCACATGCCGCAGGTCGGACTCGTAGATCTCGCGCGACAGCTGTTCTACGTTGGTCAGATTGCCATTGTGAGCCAGTGTGATTCCATACGGGGAGTTGACGTAGAACGGCTGCGCTTCGGCGGAGCTCGAGGAACCAGCCGTGGGGTAACGAACATGACCGATGCCCATGTTGCCGATCAAACGCTGCATATGGCGCTGGTGAAACACATCACGGACCAGACCGTTGTCCTTGCGCAGATACAGACGGCCACGGTCGCAGGTCACAATGCCGGCGGCGTCCTGGCCGCGATGCTGCAGGACGGTCAAGGCATCATAGAGCGCCTGATTGACGTTCGATTTGCCCACTATGCCAACAATGCCACACATACTTGAACACCCTTGATTGATGTGGAAACGCTTGCCCGGGAGTGGGCTGATCGTTACTGGAAGAAGCCCACGATCAGACTTTTCGACCAGTCCGACACGAGCAGAAAATGGGGAATCAGTTCGGACTGGCGCCACCAGTCATCGGCCTCGACTGGTGCCAGACTCATCAGCCCTACCACCACGACCACCAGCAGCACACCACGCGCGCCGCCGAATACCATACCGAGGAATCGGTCAGTGCCGCTGAGACCGGTCACCAGCACGAGCTGACCAATCAGATAGTTGATCAGACCGCCCATAATCAGTGTCAGCAGAAACAGGATGCCACAGGCAACCATGACCCGGACCGAAGGCGTTTCGATATAGCCGGTCAGCAGATCGGCGAAGGCGCCACCGAACATCCAGGCGACGAATCCGGCAATCACCCAGGTAAGAAGAGACAGCGCTTCTTTGACGAAGCCCCGGGTCAGGCTGATCAAGGCCGAAATGACGATGACGGCAATAATAACCCAATCAACCCAGGCTAAGGTCACGGCTGAACACCCACTCGCGAAAAGTGCGTCATTCTACCAGACGCCAACCACCCATCGGAACTGCATTTATCGCGGACGAGTGGTGGCGTCGTAGGCAACCACCAGGCCGTTGCTGCCCTGGCGTCTGGCAAGCTCGTCACGCAGTCGGTTGGCCTCGGCACGTTCGACGACCGGCCCCACGAACACTCGAGTGATATCACGGCCATCGACGCGTGCGGAAAGGGTGTAGGCGTTGTAGCCCTGCGCACGAAGGGTCTGGCGAAGACCTTCAGCGTTCTCCGCGCTCGAAAAGCTACCCAACTGGACGACCCAGTTACCCGAGGTTGCGGGGGCTGGAGCGGGCGCAGGAGCGGGCGCCGGCGCAGGAGCGGGCGCCGCTGCAGGCGCTGGCGGCGGCGGTGCCGTGACTACCGGCGGGGCCGGAGCTGCCGGTGCGCCAATGGCTGGCCCGGGGGGCGGAACAGGCGCTCCAGGCTGTGGAACCGGAGCAGGTGGAATATCCGGGACCGGTTCTGGCTCGGGAAGCTCCACAGGAGCAGCAAGTGCAATTTCGCGTTCGTCCATGGCGGGCGGCTCGGGGGCTTCCACTTCTACCCGACTGGTTTCATCCTGCCCTGTCAGCAGCATGGGCAGGAAAACTACCGCGGCAATCACCAGAACGACCGCACCTATGATGCGCTGTTTGAGACCATCATCCATCAATCAGCTCCTGAACCTGCGAAGAAAGCCAGAGTATGGCCTCGGCGACCAAGAAAAACGACCCGAAAACGACGATTTCCGTACTGGCGGGTGTATTGTCCAGCAAGTCTTCGAGCGCTGCCGCGACCGAAGCAAAGCTTTCGGCTCGCTCCCCTGCAGCGATGAGATGAGCGCTGATCTCCTCAGCCGACCGTGCGCGAGGCGTATTCAGCGGGACCGTGGCCCAGGCCTCGAAGCGACCCGAAAGCTCGGCGACGACTCCGGGCAGATCCTTGTCGGCCAGGAGACCGAAAACCGCCTGCCGCGCAACGTCGTGGCGCGCAAGATCCGTAGCCAGGAACGCCGCGGCATGGGGGTTGTGACCGACGTCCAGGCACAACCGGCGCGGCTGGCCGCGCCAGCTGATGGTGCGCCGATCCAGCCTGCCCGCCACATAGGCTTCGCGCATGGCCTGGGCAATCAGCGTATCGGAAAGATCCAGCCCCGCCAGCCAGAAAGCCTGTAGCGCCAGGGCAAGGTTATCCCGCGGCAGGCGAACCGCCGGGAGGCGATTCACGCGTCTGCTGCCGCCCCCCGGCAGCAGACCCTGTATTGCCCAACAGTCATCGGCGGTGCTCTCCCAGACGAAGTCGCGCCCGGCCTGCAATGGCGAAACTCCGAGCCGGGCGGCCTGGTTGCTGAAGCCCTCTGGCAGGTCCCGCTCGCCTGTCACCGCCGGCCGACCGGAACGCAATATGCCGGCCTTCTCGAAGCCTACCGAATCGCGTGTATCACCGAGATACTCCCGGTGATCCAGGCCGATGCTGCTGATTACCGCTACGTGCGGGTCGACGATATTGACCGCGTCGAGCCGCCCACCGAGACCAACTTCAAGGACGACCGCATCGAGCCCGGCCTCGCGGAAAAGCCAGAGCGCGGCCAAGGTGCCAATCTCGAAATAGGTGAGCGACGTCTCGCCCTGCGCAGCCTCGACTGCGGTGAATGCGTTGCACAGACTCTGGTCATCGACGGCACGCCCTTCGATGACCACACGCTCGTTGTAACGCACCAGGTGTGGAGAGGTGTAACAACCGCTTCGCATTCCCGCCTGCCGCAGCAGCGCGTCTATACCGGCGCAGGTCGAGCCCTTGCCGTTGGTACCCGTGACCGTGAACACCAGAGCCGCCGGTTGCAGCACCCCAAGACGTTCGCCAACCTGACGGACCCGATCCAGGCCCATGTCGATTTCTTTCGGATGACGGCTCTCGAGACGCTGGAGCCATTCCGCCAGGCTGCGTTCGGACATCAGGGCTGGCCAGCCAGCTCGGCGAGGTCGGTCCCGGCTTCGGGCGCCGGCTGCCCGGTAAGCATGGTCAACAGGCCGGCGATGCGATCGCGCATCTCGCCACGCGTGACGATCATGTCCAGCGCCCCATGGGCGAGCAGAAACTCGCTGCGCTGAAAGCCCGGTGGCAACTTCTCACGGACGGTCTGTTCGATGACCCGCGGGCCGGCAAAGCCGATAAGGGCATTGGGCTCGGCGATATTGATATCGCCCAGCATTGCGAGACTTGCGGAGACACCGCCGTACACGGGGTCGGTCATGACCGAGATGAATGGAATGCCCTCTTCCCGCAGGCGGGCAAGCGCTGCGCTGGTCTTGGCCATCTGCATCAGCGAGAAGAGCGCCTCCTGCATGCGGGCACCACCGGAAGCGGGAAAGCAGACATAGGGAATGCGTTCACGTAGCGCAATTTCCGCACCGCGTACGAAACGTGCACCTACCACGCTACCCATGGAACCACCCATGAAATTGAACTCGAAGGCGCTGGCGACCACCGGCATGCCCTTGAGCTTGCCCTGCATTACGACCAGTGCGTCCTTTTCGCCGGTTTCCTTCTGGGCTGCACTCAGACGATCCTTGTACTTCTTGGTGTCGCGGAACTTCAGCTTGTCGACCGGCTCGAGTTCGGCTGCTACCTCTTTGCGGTCGCCCTGGTCGAGGAAGATATCCAGCCGACGACGGGCATTGATACGCAGATGGTGATTGCACTTCGGGCAAACATCCAGGTTCTTCTCGAGCTCCGGCCGGTACAACACCGCATCGCAGGACGGACACTTGCGCCACAGCCCTTCGGGAACGCTGCTTTTCTGCGCTTCGGAGCGCACGATGGAAGGAATCAGCTTGTCTACCAACCAGTTACTCATCACCAGTCCTTATAAGTTGTTTGCTCGACGATGGGTTTTATCGGCGGTCCATCGCGCTACGCATTTCGCGAATGATAGTGGCAACGGCCTCGCGACCCTGGGCAGGCTGCTCGACGTACTCAGCGATCTTGTTGACCAGCACCGAACCGACCACGACCCCATCTGCTACCTCTGCGACGGCGGCAGCGGTCTCGCCGTCACGTATTCCGAAACCGACGCCGATCGGCAGGTCGGTAACGGTTCGCAACTGGTCCAGCTTGGCCGCCACCTCGGTGACGTTCAAAGCACTGGAACCGGTCACACCCTTGAGCGAAACATAATAAATATAACCGCTTGCCCGCTCGCAGATAGAGCGGGCACGCTCCAGCGTGGTGGTCGGCGACAGCAGGAATATGCAGTCAAGAGCGTTCTGCTTGAAGAACCCGATCACCTCGTCCGCTTCTTCCGGCGGGAGATCGACCGTCAGCACCCCATCCACTCCGGCAGCGGCAGCTTCCCGGGCGAAATGCTCATAGCCCATCCGTTCGACCGGGTTAAGGTAGCCCATGAGGACCACGGGGGTCCGGTCGTCGTCCCGACGAAAGGCGCGCACCATATCAAGCACCTGCGTGAGACTGACCTTGTGCGCCAGTGCGCGCTCCATGGCCAGCTGAATTACCGGGCCATCAGCCATCGGGTCGGAAAACGGAACCCCTAGCTCGATAATGTCCGCACCCGCTTCGACCAGGGAATGCATTAGCGGCAGCGTCATACCGGGCTCTGGATCGCCCGCCGTGACGTAGGGGATAAGGGCCTTGCGGCCATCGGCGCGTAGCGCCTCCAAACAGCTTTGAATACGACTCATGGCGTGCCCTTGTCAGATACTGATGCCGTCGATGCCGGCGACCGTGTGGATGTCCTTGTCACCGCGACCGGACAGGTTGACCACGATGGTCTGGTCCGGTCGCATGGTCTTGGCCAGCTTGATCGCATAAGCCACGGCGTGGGCGGATTCCAGCGCCGGCATGATTCCCTCGATCCTGGTCAGCTCACGAAACGCAGCAAGTGCCTCGTCATCGGTAGCATCGACGTAGTTGACCCGGCCAATGTCCTTGAGCCAACTATGCTCTGGGCCCACCCCGGGGTAATCCAGGCCGGCCGAGACCGAATGGGTTTCGATGATCTGTCCGGCATCATCTTCCATCAGGTAGGTACGATTGCCATGCAGGACCCCGGGCCGCCCGGCGTTTAGCGGCGCAGCGTGCTGACCGGTCTCTATGCCGTAGCCGCCCGCTTCGACGCCGTACATGGCCACACCCTGGTCTTCCAGGAAGGGGTGGAACAGGCCGATCGCGTTGGAGCCACCGCCGACGCAGGCGACCAGTGCATCAGGCAGACGCCCGGTCTGTTCCAGACACTGTGCCCGTGCCTCACGACCGATCACGCACTGAAAATCCCGTACCAGCTTGGGATAGGGATGCGGGCCGGCGACCGTGCCGATGATGTAGAAAGTGTCGTCGACGTTGGTAACCCAGTCGCGCATGGCTTCGTTCATCGCATCCTTCAGGGTACGCGAACCGGAGGTTACCGGAATCACCTCAGCGCCCAGCAGCTTCATGCGATAGACATTGAGAGACTGGCGCTTGACGTCATCAGCACCCATGTAGACCTGGCACTTGAGGCCGAGACGCGCGGCGACCGTCGCGGTAGCGACGCCGTGCTGGCCTGCGCCGGTTTCAGCGATTACTCGCGGCTTGCCCATGTGCTTTGCGAGCAATGCCTGCCCGATGGTGTTGTTCACCTTGTGCGCGCCGGTATGGTTCAGGTCCTCGCGCTTGAGATAAATCTGCGCCCCACCGGCTTGAGCGGTCAACCGCTCGGCCAGATACAATGGCGAGGGGCGGCCGACATAGAATGCCAGGTCACGGTCGAACTCGGCCTGGAAAGCGGCGTCGGCAGAAAGCCTGGCATACAGCTCTTCCAGCTCCTGCAGGGCATCCATCAGCGTTTCGGAGACGAAACGCCCACCGTAGGGCCCGAAATGCCCGCGCTGATCAGGAAATGCCTGGTAGTCGATCGGTTGTTTGTCAGCCACGCTTGACCTCTTCAATGAAAGCGTTGATTTTCTGCGAATCCTTGATGCCTTTGCTCAGTTCGACGCCGCCACTGACGTCCACGGCCCAGGGAGCGGCTTGTTGTACTGCTGCATGAACGTTCGACGTCTCGAGCCCGCCAGCGAGTACCAGACGCCAAGTGCGCGAGGACGGGATGATCGACCAGTCGAAGGTCTCCCCCGTACCGCCCGGCACTCCAGGTTTGTAACTGTCCAGCAGAATGCCCGAAGCACCCGACCAGCGAGCAGCCAGCTCGTCGAGATTATCTCCGGGACGTACCCGCAGCGCCTTGAGATAGGGTCTGCCAAACTGCCGGCAGAAGTCATCCGGCTCGTCACCGTGAAATTGCAGCATGGACAACGGGACCTGATCGAGTATGGCCCTGACCTCGGCAGCGGAGGCATCGACGAACAAACCGACCGAACTGACGAAGGGCGGCAGCGCGCACACGATTCGCCGGGCACGCTCGGGGGAAATGTAGCGGGGGCTCGGAGCATAGAAGACCAGCCCGATGGCATCGGCGCCGGCTTCGGCCGCTGCGAGGGCGTCCTCCTCCCGGGTGATGCCACAGATCTTGACGCGGGTCATGGTCGCTGCAATTCCAGTCGATGATGAAAAGTCTGGATACTAGCAGATCGGGCCGTGAGCGTCAGTCGTCGAGGCCATTGAGCGCGGATAGAAAATGCGGGCCGATGTAGCGCGCGGGCAGATCGAAATGATCCGGGTAAGTCACATCCACCAGATACAGGCCGAATGCTGGCGCAGTGAGTCCTCCGGCCTTCCGACAGCGTCCTTCGAGCACCTCCTGAGCCCATCTCTCCGGTCGCTCTCCGGCGCCGATCTGCATCAGAACCCCTGCGATATTGCGTACCATGTGATGCAGGAAGGCATTGGCACGGATATCCAGCACGATGAACTGCCCAAAACGCGACAGACGCAAGTGGTGCACACGTTTGACCGGTGATTTAGCCTGACAGGCGACCGCTCGGTAAGCGGAAAAGTCATGTTCACCGATCAGTGCCTGGGCTGCTCGCTGCATCCGTTCGAGGTCCAGCGGTCGGTAATTCCAGGTTACTTCATGGGCGAGATGGGCAGGCCTGACGGGGTCGTTGTAGATTACGTAACGATACCGTCGCGCCTGGGCTGAAAACCGCGCATGGAAGCTGGCATCCACCCCTCGCACCCAGGCAAGGCTGATATCTGGTGGCAGGGCTGCATTGACCCCGTGAAACCAGTTATGCGGAGTGCGGCGCGCGTTGCTATCAAAATGGATGATCTGACCTGACGCATGAACACCAGCATCGGTGCGACCGGCACAGGCCACGATCACCTCATGATTGGCTACCCGGGAAAGCGCCCGCTCGACCTCCTCCTGAACACTGGCCACCCCAGGCTGCTGGCGTTGCCAGCCGCGGTACGCGGTGCCCCGATACTCGATGCACGCTGCATATCGTGAAACGCCAGAGGCCGCCTCGGAGGCGGCCTCTGGCAGGCGCGGACTGTCCATCGATCAGCTCAGCTGGGCCAGCATATCGCGGGCATCCTGCTTCTGCTGATCAGTACCTTCCTCGACCACTTCGGAGAGAATGTCGCGGGCGCCCTCCTCATCACCCATGTCGATATAGGCCCGGGCCAGATCCAGCTTGGTAGCGCACTCATCGGTGCCGGACAGGAAGTCGAACTCGTCATCCATGCTGTCGCCGATCGCTTCACTGGTTGGCCGGTCATCGGCGAAGGGGTCGAGCGCGTCGGGCAGCCCGATATCCGCGACGGTCTCCGGCTCTCCAGCAGCTTCCGACTCGATGGAGGCGCTAAGCTCCGCCTCGAATCCGGCAAGATCTTCGTCAGAAAGCTCCGGCAGTTCGCTATCTGCGGTTTCCGTGAGTGGCTCAGCATCCAGCGAAACCGGCTCTTCCGGGCCTTGTTCTGCCGCAGCCGG
>JAUVYN010000144.1 GCA_030603065.1 Pseudomonas sp. | reverse complement strand
ATGGCATCGGAAATAGCGTCCAGAACCGCGCGTGAATGGTCCACCTGATTACGCATCTCCTCCGATTGCCGAACGCTGCTGGTCATGGTGCGGACGGCACCGGTCGCTCCTCCCTGCAACGTCGAGATGATTCCTTCGATTTCCATGGTGGAGCTTTGGGTGCGGCTGGCCAAGGTGCGAACCTCGTCGGCAACCACTGCGAAGCCACGACCCTGCTCGCCGGCCCGTGCAGCCTCTATCGCGGCATTAAGCGCAAGGAGATTGGTCTGCTCGGCGACACTGCGAATGACGTTCAGCACCGAACCGATATCCATCGAGCTCTGTTCGAGCGCTGCGATCGCGGAACTAGCCTGAGTCATATCGTCCATCAGGCTGCCCATCATCCTAGCGGTCGCCTCGGCAGTTTGGCGTCCTCGGTCGCTTTGTCCCCCGGCGAGCTTGGCTGCATCGGACGAGTCGGTCATCCGGGCCGCAACTTCCTGAGCGGTGGCGCTCATCTCCTCGACAGCGGAGGCAATGGAGTCCAGCTCGGTCTTTTGTTGATCATAGGATGTTTCGGCCATCTGCATCGAACGGCCGACTTCTGAAGCGATGCTACGGTTCTTCGCCACGGCGTCGCGCAAATCATCGATCACCGAGGCCAGTTTATCGGTAAAGGCATTGAACCCTCGCGCAAGCCCGGCGACCTCGTCATTGCCCTCACTCTCCAGCCTGCGGGTCAGGTCACCCTCTCCCGTTGCAATATCATCCATGGCGGTGACCGCCTGGCGCAAAGGCCGGGTAATGCTCGAGCTGATCAACATGTTGATCACCAGCAGCCCCACCAGCCCCAGCGCCGCGAGCACCAGCATCGGGGTAATCTCCCTGCGAAACGCGGCGGACACATCATCTACATAAATACCGGTGCCAAGCACCCAGCCCCATGGTTCGTGAAGCACGACATAGGAAATCTTCGCCACCGGATCGGTGACCCCCGGCTTGGGCCAGTAGTAATCCACAAAGCCTTCCTTTTTCGCAGCAACTACGCGGTTCATCTCTCGGAAAAGATACTTACCGTTTGGGTCTGCGACCTCCGCGACACTATTTCCGACCAGATGCTTGCTGAAGGGGTGCATGATCATTTTCAGGTCCAGCGTGTGGATCCAGAAATAATCGTCGTCCCCGTATCTCAGCCTTTCCAGCACAGCGGCAGCGCTGGCCTGGGCCTGCGCCTGGGTCAGTTCCCCTCGCAGTTGAAGCCCATGATAATGATCCAGAATGCCACGTGCGCTTTCCACTATATGGTGAGTCTTGAGCGCGCGTCCCTCCATGAGCGTCTTGCGATAGTCGACTGCAAATCTGCCAACCAGGCCGAAGATGATCAGCAGTGCCAGAACGGTCACTGCCGACAGACGCTGCGCGATTGAAAATTGTCGTAATATCTGCATTTGAACGCCCCGTAGCGGATGTTGAATGACGTCAGGAAGGCTGGAGGTCCAGGGCCCGGTCGCTGATAAACCTATCGGCCTGACTTTGCCAAGCATAAGGGCCAATGTTGCAAATCCGAGAGACGGTCATGAGACCGGAGCCACTAACGTAGCGGGCGTGGCCATGTAAAAAACCATGGCAGGTTCGGCCAGTTCCACAAGGAATATCCCAGGCAAGCATTCGCCGGCGATAACGGTGCCTCGTTGAGCATTTATCATCAATGCGCGCGAGCTCGCCACAAGTCAGTCCGGCGTCTTTCCCGCAGCTTCCGGCAATTCAACGAAAAACTGCGTACCCTGGCCGACCTCGGTATGGAAACTCACTGTGCCGTCCATTTTTTCGACCAACTCCCGGGTGATTGCCAGGCCCAGCCCGGTGCCGCCCTTCTGGCGACTGTCGGAGCCGTCTGCCTGGGAGAACTTCTGGAAAATTCTTTCCCGAAACTCGGGTGGAATTCCCGGCCCGTTGTCCGCCACACCGATACGAATCCAGCCGCCATCGCGCGTAACGGTTACCAGGACTTCGCCGTCCGCTGGCGAAAACTTGATCGCATTGGACAACAGGTTCGCCATTACCTGCTGCAGGCGCGCCGCATCGACCCTGGTGCAGCAGAGTCCAGCCAGATTCTCCCAGCGCAGGCGCACATTGAACTGATCGGCGTAGGTCCGATTCTCCTCGAGTGCCTGCTGAATCAGCGGTGCCAGCGGTTGCGCGACGAGGTCAAACCGCATCTTGCCGGCGACCAGCTTTTCCATGTCCAGCAGATCATTGATCAACAGCAGCAGTCTTTGGCTGTTTCTCTCCGCGACAGCAACCATCTTCGCCGCCAACTCCGGCAGCTCGCCAATCGAGCCGGACTCCACGAGCGCCAGGGCGCCGCGAATGGCAGTTAGCGGGGTACGCAACTCATGGCTCACGGTCGAGACGAATTGGTCCTTCATGCGCTGCATCAGTTTGCGCTCGGAGATGTCCTCGATTATCGACCAGATGACCTTGCGCCCCCCGGGTTCTGGCACCAGCATCCCATTGAGCAGCACCGGATAACGGGTGCCGTCCTTGCGCATGTATTCTTTCTCATACGGGCCGTAACGTCCGGTTTCGCGCAGATTCTTCAGCTGCTGCTCTTCCTGCTCCGCATAGTCTTCGGGGGTTAACTGCCAATAGCTAAGACTGGCGAATTCCGCTTCGGTATAACCGGTCGGAGCCACCAGAGCCTGGTTGATTGCAATGAACTTGCCAGTATCGAGGTCATTGAGGGCGATTCCGTACGGAGAAAGCTCGAAAAGGCCGCGCAGCCGCGTCTCGCTCTGCTGCAACGCCTCCACCGAAAGATGCCGCTCCATGGAGGTGGCCGCCCAGCGACCTAACAGACGCATGAACAGCAATTCGCTATCGGTAAAGGGAGCTGGCCGCGCGGCTTCAGAAAAAAATGCCAGGGTACCGTAGCAGGCGCCAGTGACTTCAAGTGGTATGCCGATATAAGTATCGCACTGCAGCGGCTGCGCCTGAGGCTGCCCGGAAAATTCGCTGGCACTGACCCTTGTCAACGCAAGCAGATCCCGGCGAGCGATGGCGTTGACACAAAGGGTCTGCTCGAGCGGGAATTCGGCACCGCGAGCCATCGACTGCGCTGCACCGACGAAATCGTCAACTCGATATCGGTCCCCGCGGACACGGCTCATCACCGCGCATTCCAGCCCGAGGAATTCGGCCCCGAGGCGCAATGCTTTCTGCGTCTGCTCCAGCACATCAAGCGAAGGATTCGATGCGATTTCATTAAGTACGGCGAAGGCTTGCAGATGGCGCTGGGTCTCCCGCCGAAGCTCCTTCTCTGAAGTAATGTCGAGAATGAATCCATCCAGATACAGTAGATCACCCGCTTCGTCGAAAACCGGCGAACCACGCTCCTGTGCCCAGCGAACCGACCCATCGCGGTGTAGCAAGCGGTACTCCAGCGCCCAAGTCTGCCGGTTTTCCAGCGCAGCTAGCCGCTGCAGCGCCAGTCCGGCCTGGTCCTCGGGGTGGACGATCGACTGATAGCTTCTTTGGTGATCGACGAACCAGCTTGCCGGGTGACCGGTCAACGCCTCGATCTGGTGGCTCAGATACAGCAGCGTGCCCTGGTCATCAGGCGCACAGCGATAGGTAATCCCCGGAATGTTGTCGACCAGCGTTCGGTATTGGCGCTCGCTCACTTCGAGCGCCTGTTTTGCCGCCACCTGCTCGGTGACGTCCGCATGAGTGCCGGCCATCAGCAGCGGCAATCCGTCGGGTGTTCGATTGACCAGCCGCCCGCGGTCATGCACCCAGATCCAGTGCCCATCCCGGTGGCGCATTCGACACTGTACATCGTAGAACTCGGCATTGCCGGAGAAGTGCGCCTCTAGCGCCAGGTTGGAGTTCGCCAGATCATCAGGGTGAGCCAGGCTGAGCCAGGTGTCTATGCTGATGGGGGCGAGTTCCGCCAGGGTGTAACCAAGCATCTGCGCCCAGCGTTCGTTGAACTGGGTCTCGCCGGTCTGAACGTTCCATTCCCAGGTACCAATGTGCGTCCCTTCGATGACCGAAGCCAGACGCCGCTCGGCCAGTTCGGCACGAGCAAGCTGCTTCTGCGTATCGACCTGGCGAATTTCCAGCTCCACCAGGTCCGCAAGATCGCGGAGCAGTTGGCGCTTCTCAGCTGGAAAGTCACCCGGTTGCGAATGGATGATGCAGAGGGTGCCGATCTTGTGTCCGCCTCCAATGCGCAGCGGAGCACCGGCATAGAGTCGAATGTGCGGCTCGCCTGTCACCAGCGGATTGTCGACGAAACGACCGTCGCGGGTGGCGTCGGGCACCACAAAAACGTCGTCCTGAAGAATCGCGTGGCTACAGAACGAGATGTCACGCTCCGTCTGCGCGACTTCCAACCCCTGACGCGACTTGAACCACTGAAGGTCCTTCGCCACGAGCGAGATCAGTGCAATGTCTACCTGAAAGAGCTGCTGGGCAAGGCGCGTCAGTCTATCGAATCGGGCCTCATCCTGGGTAAAGAGCAGTGCCGTGTCGTAGAGAGCCTGAAGCCTTTCCTTTTCGCCTGGCTCGTTATAAGGAGACTGCAATGGGACGCCCTCCGGCGATTTAGGTCTGGGCGCCCGATACCATCCTCGGGAATTGCAGGGCGAGCGCTCTGCCTTGCCCTGGCGGATCAACTGACGTCTGTCCTGCAAGGTAAAATTAACCTTTCACGCCGCCCGGGTAAAGAATCCCCTGCCTGAACGAGCAAGCGGCGCGGCTTCAGTATGCCAGTGGTAGCTGTGACATTTGCCCGGCGGCTGCAGCCCTCCCTTCTACTCAGCCCACCTGATCCTTGTCAGGCCGAGCGGGCTCGCTCTGCTTCGGCTTTTCAGTCGTTGCCGGGGATTCTGGCAGGTCGCCGTATTCGTCATAGTCGGACGGGGTCTGGCTGTCTTTGCCTGGAGTGTTGCCGCTGCCCATGGGGAAATCCTCTTCGATTGCTGACCATTCTTCGACGGTCTTCCAGTGACGCCGTTCACCGCAAGGCATGGATTTACTATCAATCTAATTGACAATTATT
>JAUVYN010000099.1 GCA_030603065.1 Pseudomonas sp. | reverse complement strand
ATGCGCGAACTGGCGGAGCGTCTGGCCGCTGATACGAACGGCGTCCGGGAGGTCCGCAACAACTTGCACATCCGCAACCGGGACGCGGCTGCGACCCAGTTGGATGCCGCCCTCCCCGCTGGTATCAAAATGGACTCGCTGAACGACGCCTGGATTAACGGGAAAATCAGATCGCTTCTGTCGCTAGCCCATGGTCGGACGGGCAGCGACATTAATGCGGAGACTGCAGATGGGCAAGTTCAGTTGAACGGCCGAGTCGAGACGGCTGCGAAGAAACGCCAGACCGAAGCGACCGTGCGCAACGTGCGCGGCGTGCGGCAGGTGAATGCTAGCGCCCCGAACGTCGACAGCTGACTGCAACTGGCCATGGCCAGGTAACCGATCCTAGCAACCGAGGAGATACACCATGCTAAGTTGGGCTCTGACATTTCTGATCATCGCCATCATCGCTGCGGTACTTGGCTTCGGTGGCATCGCTGGCACCGCCACGAGCATCGCTCAGATTCTTTTCGTGGTCTTTCTGGTACTTTTCATCATTTCCTTCGTGATGGGACGCCGCGGCCCTCGCACCTGATGCGCACGCCCTTGCCCATGGATGGGTGCCACCAAATAGCAGCAATTTAGATATTGCTGGGATACTATTTTAATATCTAAACGCCCATCTCGAAACATTCTTAAATATATTACAGCACGAAATTCGTTACTTACTCGCCAATCGCTTTGCTTGTTCATTGAAGAGACTTCAATCATCAGTAGGATGGATCGTTCAATTTCCTGAACGAAGAAGCGGATATGAAGATCGGACTCGTTACCTTTCAGCGCGCCCACAATTACGGGGCGCAGTTTCAGGCATATGCACTGCAGAAATTTCTCCACGATCAGGGACATGACATTGAATTCGTGGACTACTGGCCTGACTACCGCAAGGGAATGTATGACCTGGTCGATCTCAGCGCCCTGGGCTCTGCCATGAGGCCTCACCGGAAGCTGCTGGCAACCGCCAAATCACTGACAAAACTGGGTCTAACTTATCCATGGAAGAAACAACGGCGGGATAGATTCGAGGGGTTCATGGATACTCGGCTGAATATCCCTGAAAATGCTCGAGTTAGTTGCGGAACGGATATTCCCTCGCACTACGACGCCTACGTTTTCGGAAGTGATCAGATCTGGCGCTACAACAAATTCAACACCTATACCGGCTATGATTCGGTTTATTGGGGTAAGTATCCGGAAAACTCCAGTGCTCTGAAGATAACTTATGCCGCCAGCATGGGTGTCATCCCAAGCGGCAGCCAAAACAACGAGTTCATCAGCAAGCATCTTCGCAACTTCGCTGCCATATCGGTTCGTGAGAAATCATTGCGCAAACTGATCGCTCCGTTGACGGACAAGCCGGTTCATCAGGTGCTGGACCCGGCTTTTCTGCTTGAACGCGAGCAGTGGAGCCAGATCGCTCGACAGGACCTCGAGTTACCGGAGCGCTTCGTATTGCTTTACAACCTGAACAAATCTCCCTTGGCCAAACGCCTGGCCGATGGCGTGGCATCGCGGATGGGGTGTGAGGTCATTGAAGTGAATAGTGAGGTGGCGCCGCTTAAATTTTCCAGGCGTTTCTTCAACACGGCGGGCCCGGCGGAATTCCTGGCCCTCTTCTCCCAGGCCTCTTACGTTGTGTCCACCTCCTTCCATGGAGTGGTGTTCTCTCTCATCTACCGAAAGGAATTTCAAGCGCTGGGCCTGGGCGCCAATGCAACACGCGTCACGGACTTGCTGGCGGACCTGGGAATCGACGGGCGCTACGCCGCTGCCGGGGAGGAAAATCTCGAGCCCGACCTGAAGCAGCCGCTAGCATACCCGCGCATTCAGCGGAAGCTGGATGCCCTGCGTCAGCAGTCCATCGATTTCCTTGAGGCCAGCCTGAACGCCGGGCCCAAGGCACAGCCGCGACTAGCCGTCGGCAGTTGAGGCTAACCGAGCACTGCCCCGGCCCCGCGCATCGTCTCGGTCCGGGTCAGTGCCCACTCGAGGAACCGGTTCTCGGGCATCGGCCGGCTTATGAGAAAGCCCTGTACATGATCGCAACTGCGTTCCACGAGAAAGCGATTCTGTTCCAGGGTTTCAACACCTTCAGCGGTGACCGTAATGCCAAGCGCATGGGCCAGGCTGATGACCGCCGACGCTATAGCGTCGTCATCTGCATCGGTGGTCAGGTCTTTGACGAAGGTGCGATCGAGCTTGAGCGTGTCGACCGCGAACCGCTTCAGATAGGACAGCGACGAATAGCCGGTGCCGAAGTCGTCGATTGCCACGCGAACGCCGAGGTCGTTGAGCGCCAGCAGCATCCCGGTGCCGCCCCGGTCGTCGAGCAGAACGCTCTCGGTAACCTCGATTTCGAGTAGGTCCGGAGCCAGTCCGGTTCGTTGCAGAATGTCTCGGAGCACTGCGACGAAGTCCGGCTGACGCAGCTGATGGACCGACAGGTTGACCGCCACCCGCACACCCCGCAGGCCCCCCTCCTGCCACTGCGCTGCTGCCTGACAGGCCTGCTCCAGCACCCAGCGGCCTACAGGAATGATCAGGCGCAGATCCTCAAGAAGTGGGATGAACTCCACCGGGCTGACACTTTCTCCGGAGGGAAACCATCGTAACAGTGCTTCGGCACTGCATACCCGCCCACTGCCCGTCTCCACCTGCGGCTGATAGAACAGTTGAAACTCGTTTCGTTCCATGGCGCTGCGCAACCCGTGCTCAAGCTGGAAGCGCCGATCGGCCTGGCGGTTGAGCTCGGCCGTGTAAAACTGGTATCCGTTGCGTCCCTGTTCCTTTGCCCTGTACATGGCCGCGTCGGCGCACTTCAGCAAGGTGTCCATATCCTTGGCGTCACGTGGAAAAAGCGCCACGCCGATGCTGGTAGAAACTGCAACCGCTCGTTCACCGAGCAGAAACTTGTCGCTGAAGCCGGCAAGGATCTGCTCGGCAACGCGATTGGCCTGAGTTGAATCGCTCATATTTTCGAGGATGATGGTGAACTCGTCCCCACCCAGCCGAGCCACGGTATCCGAGGCCCGCAGAATACCGGACAGCCGCTCTGCAACCTGCTCCAGCAGCCGATCGCCGGCAGCATGGCCCAGCGCATCATTGATCCATTTGAAGCGATCGATGTCCAGGAACAGGAGCGCCACCGTTTTCCCACTCCGCCCCGCCTGGGCAATGGCGTGCTTGAGCCGATCCTGGAACAAATAGCGATTGGGAAGACGGGTGAGGTGATCGTAATTGGCCAGATGAACCAGACGCTGTTCGGTGAGCCGCCGCTGGGTAATGTCCCGAAGAGTTCCCAGTGCCCGATGCTCTCCCGTATCCGGATCCAGGAAATGCTCGCCGTGGAATTCTATGAAGCGTTGATTGCCGCCTGCCAGAGGAATGCGCAATTCGAGCGTCTGCGGAGGGTGGGTCGGCCCAGCGGCGAAAAAGGACGCGAGTGTCGCCTGGGACGGCTCGTCGAATACCTCCAGCATGCGCATAAGCGGTGCGCGCTCGAGCGGCTGGCGAATCGACAGTATGGCATTGAGTTCGGAAGACCACACCAGCACGCTGTCCTGGGCCCGCCACTCCCAACTGGCCAGCCCGGCAATGCGCTGCGCTCTCATCAACGCCCGACGGTTGCGCCCCAAGTCCTCGGACATCGCTTCGAGCAGATCGAGCACGATGCCGATTCCCTGATAACGGCCCTGCTCATCTATGAAGATGAAGTCCTCGGTGATCGGATAATGCACCTTGGCCGTCACCAGACTGGCCGCCTCAGCGATGCTCATACCCAGAGGAATCTGCAGCGGCGAGGTGTTCATGACCTCGGCGACAGGCCGCTTGCCCCATAGGTCCCTTCCGTAACGTTGCAGAAATATATCCTGCAACTGATAGCGACTGACCATTCCGAGCGGACGCTGCGCCTTGTCGACCACTGGCAGCGAAAGAAACTTCATGTTGTTCAAAAGCAGGATCCTGTCGGCAACATCGCTGATGCTCAGTTCCGGAACGAGCGGCTCGGCCGGCTTGAGCAAGCCCGCCAGGTCCTTCTTGGTCAGCATAGGGCAACACCACGTGGTGAAAACTGGTGTCATTTAGCCGCCACCAGATGACAGGCAGATGACAACGCCCGTCACATCACTGCAACAAATCCCACCTAGATTGGGCGGCCTCGCCACTGTGGGTTCCCTGCCATGTCAATCGCTACACGCCTGATGCTAGGCGCTTCGCTGCTTACCATCATCACAGTTCTGGTCACCTCCGGAATCACTGGCTGGCAGATCCTCGGTCGCAGCACCGAGGTCGTCGAGCACAGCGTCGAGCAACAGTTCCAGGCAATCGCTGCGGGGCGCCGCAGCAGCATCCGAACGTACCTGGACAGCCATCGCGATCTGCTGCTTTCGACTGCCAATACCCGCATGACCCAGGAAGCGATCTACGCCCTGGTACGTCCATTCGGGTCCTACCGTTACGAAGTGAGCGCACCTCCGGTCGGAGTGCTGCAGGAAAGCATGCGCAACTGGTATGCAGAGCACTACCAGCCTCTTTATGCCGAGCGCACGCATGGCGGCAAAGCACCCTATGCCGACTGGGTGACTCGCACCAGTTACGAAGGCCTGCTGTTGCAATACTTCTACATGCTCGGCAACCCCAATCCGGTCGAAGTGATGGCAAGGATGGATGACCGGGCAGATGCAACCATCTATGGCCAGCAGCATCGCCGTTATCACGCCAGCTTCCGCGAACTGAGCGAACGCTACGGTTACCATGATCTGATGCTGGTGGACGCCAGTACGCTGAATGTCATCTATAGCGTCGCCAAGGGACCGGTGTTCGGCTCCTCGCTACGCGACGGCCCGTTTGCCGCCACAGCGCTGGGCGATCTAGCGAGGACATTGGCTGCGGATCCGCGACCGGGTCAGTTCGAGGTTTCGCCCTTTTCCCGCTTCGCCGGGTATTTCAACGCCCATGTGGCATTTTTCGGCGTTCCGGTCTATCACCCGGATTACAGCCCGGACAAGCCACTCGGCTTTCTGGTCGCTCAGTTGCCAACAGAGGGCTTCACCCGCATCATGACAGCGGACCGGAGTTGGGGCGAGATTGGCCTTGGCGAGTCCGGGGACGCCTACCTGCTCGATACCGAAGGCCGCCTCATTACCGAGCCCAGGCCCCTGCTCACCGACGCACCGGCAGCACTGCTCCGGCTGGCCAGTTCGAACCAGCTGGATAACGCCACGGAGATCGCCCACCACCAAGAGCTCAACGGCCGCTTCCGCTTCAGAAGTCCTGCAGTCGGGGCGGCGATCAGCGGTCGCAGCGGTCTGGGGCCACAGTCCAACCTGTTCGGTGACACCGTGTTGATGAGCTGGGAGCCGCTGCGCTTCGGCGAGCAGACCTATGTGCTGATCACCGAACAGTCCTTTGCCGAAACCCATGGCGCGGTAGCGTCCTTGCAGCGGGAGGTGCTGATCGTCACCGCCCTTGTGGTCTGCGCGCTCGGTACAATGGCGGCCCTGGCCTCCTGGCTACTGACCCGGGTTATCACCGGACCCTTGAACGCCCTGACCCGGGCGATCGTTGAGATTGCCCGTGAGCGCGACCTGACCGCACGCCTACCCGAACGCCGCACGGACGAAGTCGGCCAGATGTCCCGGGCGCTCAACCAGCTGTTCTATACCTTCGCCGAGCTGGTAGCAGGTATCCGGACCAGTGCCGAGACCACCGTGGTGGCCAGCGATCAGAGCAGTGCGATCTCTCGCGAATGCCGCGAAGCGACCCAGCGGCAACAGATCGGTCTCGCCGCGCTCGACCAGCAGTCGGCTTTGCTGCAGGCAGCTCTGGAGGCGATCACCCATCTTGTTGGCGAAGCAGCCGCCCAGGCCGTGCAGGCCGACCAGGACGCTGAGCACGGCCGGAGGTCGGTCGATGAAGTGAGTGTGCAGATCCGTCAGTTGTCCGAAGAGGTCAGCGTCTCATGCGAAAGCATGCGTGAGCTGAGCCAGGCGGCTGACGACATCATGTCCGTGATCGACACCATCGAAAACATTGCCGAGCAGACCAACCTGCTCGCCCTGACCGCCGCGATCGAAGCAGCCCGCGCCGGAGATCATGGGCGCGGCTTCGCCGTGGTTGCCGATGAAGTAAGGCGTCTGTCGCGTAGTACTCAGGACGCGACCGGACAGATCCAGTCGATGCTCGACAGGTTGCGCCGGACGGTGAGCGAGGCCTCGGCCGGCCTGCAACGCGAGGAACAGAGTGCGGCGCGCTGCCTGAGCGGGATTGCTCAGGCGGAACGGTTGCTGAGCACCATTCGCGCGCAGGTAAATGGCATAACCCAGGCCACTCAACACATCGACCAGACGCTTCAGGCGGAAAACCGGCGCGCCTGCAACATGGGTGACGCGCTGGCTGAGATTCATCACGACGCCGAGCGCACGGCCGCTGCCATGCGCGAATTGGCCAGCACGGCGCAGACCCAGGTACAGATCGCTCGCCAGGGCCGGGATGCGGCGGCGGTGTTTCGAACCTGAGCTGGCTATTGCTTGGGCGGGTACTGGCTCTTGCTGAGCAACCCGGCAAGGTGCTTGCAGTTCTGGACAAGCGCCTGGGTCGCGCTGGACACGGCATCCGGTGTTTCGGAAAGATCCTTGTAGTCCGTCGAGCCCATGGCCTCGCCTACCCAGTAGGTCGAGCAACTGGCCGGGATCGTATAGCCGATGTCGTTGAGCCCCTGAAACAACTGGGCAACGATATTATGGGCGCCATCCTCATTGCCGACCACTGCGACCGCGGCGACCTTGCCGTAGACCAGCGTGCGACCCTGGTCGTCGGTCTCGCCCAAAACAGCATTCAGGCGCTCCATCACCCTCTTGCAAACGCTGGAAGGCTGGCCCATCCAGATTGGCGTGCCGAGTATCAGGATATCCGCCGCCAGGATCTGCTTGCGTAGGTTGGGCCAGGCATCGCCAGGCCCCTCATCGGAGGTGATTCCTGGCAGGATGTCGTGATCCACGGCTCGAATCATGGGGCAGTCCACCCCTTGACGAACGAATTCCGCCTGCACCTGCGAGAGCAGCAGGTCGCAGGACGAGTCCGCCGGTGAGCGCTTCAGGGTAGAATTGATCGCAATCGCGGATAGAGGCATGGGCTGTTCCTCGAGGTTTGGCTTTCCTCTAAAGAGTCCGCTCAACCCGGTTGGTTCGGTAGGCCCCGTCCTGCAACTGCGCCAGTCCGCCAGGGGTTTGGCTCCAGGCTGTTATGAATCGCGGTTGCGGCGATCGCTGCCTGCCCGGTGGCCACGCTAATCTGTTTCAGTCCCTTGACCACATCGCCGATAGCGAAAAGCCCCGATACGTTGGTTCGCTGATGATCATCGACTAGTAGGGCCCCTTCGTCATCACAGCGAGCCCCGAGACGGCTGGCGAGCTCCGCGCGAGGGCGATGCCCGAGGCTCGGATACACGATGTCGAAGGAGCGCCGCTGGCCCCTGCAGGTCTCTATCTCAACCTCCCCGTCCACGCAGCGCATGCTTTCCACCCGGCCGCCGATCAGCTCGATGGAAAACTCCTGTGCTCTTGTTCTCGCCGCCTCACAGGCTGGTTCATCGCCGTGGACCACTACTGTGACTCGATCAGTGAAAGTACGCAGAAACACCGCGTGGCTGATGGCGATGTCCGCCTCGCCGTAGACCGCCACGCTATGGCCATCCACCTCGTATCCGTCGCATACGGAGCAGAGCCTCACCTGGGCGGCGCGAATGGCGTTGTGCACGTCCGGCATATCCGGAAGATGATCTTCGATGCCGGTGGCGAGCAACACGCGTTCGGCACGGTACGCCTGACCATCAACCTCTATCAGGAAGCCGCCTTCGGTCGCCTCCACCCGCTCGACCCAGGCCTGGACCAGTTCCGCGCCGTAGTGCAGCGCCTGGATACGCAACCTTTGCAGCAGTTCCTCGCCAGACACCCCAGGAGGAAAGCCCGGATAGTTGTGGCTGTTGGGAATGTAGGACGCTCTGCCATGGCCACCGTCCACCACCAGACAGCGGCGACGAAAGCGGGCGAGGTAGATGGCGGCGGTGAGCCCGCCCGGACCGCCGCCGATGATCAGACAGTCGTAGTGCAAAGCGTCGGACCGACAGGCTTTGATCGTTGAGCGTTCTTGCGGCATGGTCGCTCCTCTGGTGGAGGAAGGTAGAGAAGCCTCAAGGTGGAAAGTTCGCCGGGTTCAGACGGCAGGAACTCATACGGCAGTGCCTGTCCAATCCGCATTGGCAAAGAGGAGACCGACCGTGATCATTACGCCCGACACCTCCGAAGATACGCTCCAGGCAGCCCAGACCCAGCTGTTCGTCTCACCCAAGGATCGGCTGAACTTCTACCGCCAGGAGATCCACAGCGAGACCGGTAACCTGTCGAGCCGGACCAACGCCTACCTGTCCTCCCAGTCCTTTCTGGTCATTGCCTATGCCTCTTCGATGGCCGTGAGCAATGCGGACTGGGGCGAACTCTTCACCCTGGTGGTCCCCGCGATCCTCGCGCTATTCGGCGTCCTCAGCGCGCTCAGCGCCTGGCCCGGTATCCGCGCCGCCTGCGACGTCATCGACCACTGGTGCTGCAAGCAGCACGACCT
Source organism: Pseudomonas sp. (assembly GCA_030603065.1). Taxonomy (GTDB): domain Bacteria; phylum Pseudomonadota; class Gammaproteobacteria; order Pseudomonadales; family Pseudomonadaceae; genus Halopseudomonas. The sequence continues at coordinate 2,047 of JAUVYN010000099.1, read as the reverse complement.
GCTAAACGCTCATATCGGAATCGGCAAGGCCTATGACGAAACGCCGCTTTTCTCGAACTGGGAGTCGAACGCATCCCACCAGCGCAAAGCCCTGCTATTTTCGCAGCGGACGCCCTGGCTGTTCTCCGCGCTGTGGATCTTCCTCGGAGGATTCTCCCTGTGGATTCAGCTTTGAAGGCTTGACCCTCGCTGGCCGGGGGTTATACTCCGCCCGCCGCAATTCGTCGGCAAATCAAGAGGCCAATATGGACCTTCCCAGTAGGCGATACATAACCGACCACAGCAACCCCGACCAGGCATGTCGCGGTGTCCTGCTGGCTGCGTCCGGAGTGTCCTACCGGTAATTCCCGGTGACTTCTGCGCGCCCCGGCCGGCGCGCGGCAAAGGAGTTACCAATGAGCTACGCCATCCTCGCAGCATCCCTGCGTTCCGCCATGGAGCGTCAGGACCTCGACGCCATCCGCCTCGTTCTCGACGAAATGCAGGCGGCAGACATTGCCGAATTCGTCCGCAACGACGAGCCCGGCGTCACTCTTGCACTTTTCGAGCACCTGTCGCCGGAAGACCGCGCCGAGGTCTTCGGCTATCTCGAGCCCGAGCACCAGCTTCAGATAGCCCGGGAACTCGACGACAAGCGCCTGGCACAGCTGCTGTCGAACATGAGCTCGGACGAGAGCGCCGACTTCTTCAACCTCCTCGAGCCTGGTCGCCAGGAATCCATCCTGCGCAGCATGGCCAGGAAGGAGCGTGACGAGCTGCGCCGTCTGTCCAGCTACGCCGAAGGCACCGCTGGTGCCGTCATGACCAGCGAGTACATGGTGGTGCCGGCGCAAAGCACCGCACGTGAAGCCCTGGAGCTGATCCGCACCCGCGGACCGGACGCGGAGACTATCTATCAGATCTATGTGCTGGACGAACAACAGCGCATCGCCGGGACCCTGTCGCTGCGCGAGCTGATTCTGGCGACACCGCAGGCGCGTATCGTCGACATCATGACCACCGAGGTGATCAGTGTCGGTGTGGAAACGCCCCAGGAGGAAGTCGCCCGGCTGATCGCCCGTTACGACATCATGACCCTGCCGATCACCAACGGCGGCGGACGCATGGTCGGTATCGTGACCTACGATGACGCGATGGACGTGGCTGAAGAGGAAGCCACCGAGGACATGCACAAGGGTGCCTCGGTCGGCAGCATCGAAGGGGGTTTGCGCCATGCGAGCCTGGGTACGCTATACCGCAAGCGCGTGGGCTGGCTGGTGCTGCTGGTGTTCGCCAACATCTTCTCCGGCATGGGCATCGCCCATTTCGAGGAGACCATCGAGGCTTACATCGTGCTGGTGTTCTTCCTCCCGCTGCTGGTCGACAGCGGCGGCAACGCCGGCTCCCAGGCTGCGACTCTGATGGTGCGGGGTATGGCGACCGGGGATGTGCGCTTCCGCGACTGGGGCCGCCTGCTCGGCAAGGAACTGCTGGTCGCCACAGGCCTCGGCCTGACCATGGCCGCAGCCGTCGCGGGTCTGGGCGCCTTCCGTGGCGGGCCTGACATCGCGCTGGTGGTATCGCTGAGCATGGTGCTGATCGTCATCGTCGGCAGCCTGATCGGCATGTGCCTGCCGTTCCTGCTGAGCCGCCTGAAGTTCGATCCGGCGACCGCCTCTGCACCGCTGGTAACATCCATCGCCGATGCTTCCGGTGTGCTGGTGTACTTCGGCATCGCCACCGCCGTTCTTGGCCTGCCGGCAGCTGCCTGACCGAGACCCCACGCCGGTTTGCCATATGTGGGCGCTGCCCTGCGGCGTCCACGCGGCTATACTGGCGCGCTCCAAACCTGCCACCGGAGTCGCCCATGCCGCACCGCAACGTTCGCACATTCACCTGGCTGGTCGTACTGCTGACCCTGGCGGGCTGCGCGCGGGAACCCGACCCCGTCCGCATCGACGGCAACATCTTCGGTACCTTCTATCAGATCTCCCTGGCCGGGGATTTCAGCGAGGCGCGGCTGACTGTAATGCGTGAAGGCGCCCTCTCGGTGCTGGAGGCGGTGGAT
>JAUVYN010000089.1 GCA_030603065.1 Pseudomonas sp. | reverse complement strand
CCGCTGTTTGCGGTTGCGGCGACCACTCATGACGCCGCCCGCAAGGCGGCGCGCCTGGCCAGGGTGGAGTATGAGGTACTCGATCCCGTACTTGACGTCCACCAGGCATTGGATAAGGAATTTTTCGTCCGGCCAACCAATACCCACCTGCGTGGCGACCCGGACCGGGCTCTGGCTTCCGCTCCGCATCGACTGCAGGGGGAAATCGAGGTTGGCGGACAGGAGCACTTCTATCTGGAGAGTCAGGCGTGCCTGGTCGAGCCGATGGAAGATGGCGGCATGTTCGTGCATACCTCCAGCCAGCATCCCTCCGAGGTTCAGAAGCTGGTGGCGGAAGTGCTGGCACTGCCCATTCATGCCGTGCAGGCGGAAGTCCGGCGCATGGGCGGCGGCTTCGGCGGCAAGGAAACCCAGGCCGCGGCGCTGGCCTGCGTGGCCGCACTACTAGCCAACGTGACCGGCCGGGCGATCAAGTATCGGTTATCCCGCGCCGACGACATGGTCCAGACCGGCAAGCGGCACGATTTCTACAATACCTACGATATCGGCTTCGACGATGACGGTGTGATACGCGGTGCGGATATCATGGTCGCCGGCCGCTGCGGCTATTCGCCGGATCTGTCCGACGCGATTGTCGACCGCGCGATGTTCCACGCCGATAACGGCTATTTCCTCGATCAGGCCCGGGTGGTCGGCCATCGCTGCAAGACCCATACGGTGTCGAATACGGCCTTCCGCGGTTTTGGCGGTCCGCAGGGCATGATGGTCATCGAACAGGCGATGGACGATATCGCCCGACATCTAGAGTTCGACCCGCTCGATGTGCGCAAGCGCAACCTTTATCGGGAGGGCAGGGACGTCACCCACTATGGTCAGAGGATCGAGCAGCACATCTTGCCGGACCTGATCGCTCAGCTTGAAACCAGCTCTGATTACCGCGCCCGACGCGAACACATCCGCCAGTTCAATGCGCAGAGCCCGGTGCTCAAGCGGGGGCTGGCGCTGACACCGGTGAAGTTCGGTATCTCCTTTACCGCAACCCATCTGAACCAGGCCGGTGCGCTGGTCCATATCTATACCGACGGCAGCATCCACATCAACCACGGCGGCACCGAGATGGGGCAGGGGCTTTACGTCAAGATCGCCCAGGTCGTCGCATCAGCCTTCCAGGTCGATCTCGCCCGCGTTCAGGTTTCCGCGACTCGCACGGACAAGGTACCCAATACGTCGCCGACTGCAGCCTCCTCCGGGACGGACCTGAACGGAATGGCTGCACTGGATGCCTGCCAGAAAATCAGGGCACGGCTGGTGGAGTTCGCTGCGCAGCACTGGGCCTGCAAGACGGCTGACGTGCGTTTCGAGAACAATGAGGTGGTCATGGGCGAGCAGCGGGTCAGTTGGGGGGCCTTTGTCCGGACCGCCTACATGAACCGGATATCGCTTTCCTCGTCAGGGTTCTATTCCACGCCGAAGATTCACTTCGATTATGCCAAGGGACATGGCCACCCCTTTCTGTACTACGCCAACGGCGCGGCCTGTTCGGAAGTGCTGATCGACACGCTCACCGGAGAATACCGGGTCACAAGGGTCGACATCCTTCACGACGTCGGCCAGTCACTTAATCCGGCCATCGACATCGGCCAGATCGAGGGGGGCTTCATCCAGTGCATGGGCTGGCTCACCACCGAAGAGCTGGTGTACAGCGCCGAGGGGCGGCTGCTGACGGATGGACCGGCGACCTACAAGATCCCGGCAATATCCGACACGCCCCCTGATTTCCGTGTGCAGTTGCTGGAGAACAGTCCCAATAACGAGGCAACCATCTTCCGCTCCAAGGCGGTCGGTGAGCCACCCTTCATGCTCGGCATATCCGTGTGGTGTGCGCTGCGTGACGCGGTGGCCAGTCTGACCGGTTACCGCCATGCGCCGCGCATGGATGCACCGGCAACACCCGAGCGGGTACTTGGCGCCGTGGAGAAGGCACAGGCCTGGGCTCTGGCTAACAAGGAGACGAAGTAATGGACAAGCGCATGCTGTGGTATCAGGCCGTGGCCGACTGCGAGGCACGCGGCGAGCCCTATGTGCTGGTCACCATCGTCGGCGTTGCCGGCTCGGTACCACGCGAGCCAGCGAGCAAGATGGTCATCACCGCAGACCAGTATCATGACACCATCGGTGGCGGCCATCTGGAGTATCAGGTAACCAACCGGGCGAGGGAATCTCTTGCCGCACGGCGCTACCAGAGTGACCTGGTGCATTTTCCCCTTGGCGCCAGTCTGGGCCAGTGCTGCGGTGGCAGCGTCTCGGTGCTGCTGGAAGCGCATCCGGGGAGCGACGCGCGCCTGGTGGTCTTTGGGGCCGGGCATGTGGGCCGGGCTCTGATGACCATCATGGGCCAGCTTCCCTGGCAGGTGACCTGGGTCGATTCTCGGCCGGAAAGCCTTGCGTTCCCAGACCTCGCCGCGAATATCAGACCCTACCTCAGCGACGATCCGGCCGCCGAGGCAGCGGTCCTGTGCCGCGGCGCTCACAGTCTGATCCTCACCCATAATCATCAGCTCGACTATGAACTGTGCAGGGCGCTGCTCGATGCCGGCGACGCGCTCAGTATCGGCCTGATCGGGTCGCAGACCAAGGCCGCGCGGTTTCGCCAGCGGCTCGATCACCGCGGTTACAGTGCGACGCAGATCGATTCGATTCGTTGCCCGGTAGGGCGCAGCGACGTGCCAGGCAAGCGCCCGATGGAGGTAGCGGTCTCGATCTGTGCCGAACTGCTGGCGCTAGGTGCCGAGTCCGCCAAGGACCGTCCTGCTCGGCGTGGTGTCACTTGGGCCAGCCTGAAGACACTGATGCGTGATATGCCCACCCCTGCAACAGACACCCCTGCGGAGCATCCATGACATTGCAAGACATCAACGAGCTGCCAAGGGAGCAGGCGCTGGCGCTGTTCCACAACTGTTGCGCCGCGCAGGTCTGGGCAGAAGCCATGACCGATCGACGCCCCTATGCCTCGACCGAAGCGCTTCATGCTGCGGCGCGCGAACTTTGGCCGACGCTGACCGAAGCGGACTGGCTCGCCGCCTTTGAAGCCCACCCCAAGATCGGCGACATGCAGAGCCTCAAGGCGCGGTACGCCAGCACGGCAGCGCTGGCCAGTGGCGAGCAGTCCGGCGCCCGAGAGGCTAGCGAAGACGTCCTCGTTCGTCTGCAGGCTGGCAATGACGCGTACCAGGCAAAATTCGGGTTCATCTTCATCGTCTGTGCCACCGGCAAAAGTGCCGAAGAGATGCTCGCTCTGCTGGAATCGCGCCTGCCCAACCCGAGGGATACCGAAATGCAAATCGCCGCCGCGGAGCAGGCGAAGATCTCCCACATTCGACTGGACAAGCTGCTATGAGCCGAAGAAGTCCCATTACCACCCATGTTCTGGATCTCGGCAGCGGACTGCCCGCCGCTGGGATGGCGGTCATCCTGGAGCAGCGTAGCGGCGATGCCTGGCAGCGTCTCGCCGAAGGACGCACCGATGCCGACGGTCGTCTGATCGACTGGTACCAGGTCGACACTCCGGCTGGAATCTATCGTCTGACGTTCGCTACCGAGGCCTATTACGATGCGCAGGGCAAGGCGTGCTTCTATCCAGAAGTCTGCATCAGCTTTCGGCTGAGCGATCCAGGTGTTCACCATCACGTGCCGCTGCTGATCAACCGGTGGGGCTACTCGACCTATCGGGGTAGCTGATGAGCAGCGAACAGGCGTTATCCGGAAGATTCCCCCTCGACTGCAACGCGGTGCGTGGGCCGCTGTTGCACTTTCTTGCCGAGCCGGGCGTAGGCACCCCTGCGCCCGATAGCTACGAATACCTGCCGGACGGAGTCCTGGTGTGGCGCGAGGGCAGGGTGCTGGCTACCGGTGACGCAGCGACGCTGCTGCCGGAACTGCCGGCGCAGTGCCGCGTCGAGCAGTGGCCGGACGGGCTGATCATGCCTGGGTTGATCGATACCCATGTGCATATGCCCCAACTGAGCGTCATGGCAAGCTACGGCACCCAGTTGCTCGACTGGCTGGAGACCTATACCTTTCCGGCGGAATCGCGTTTTGCCGACCCCGTCTGGGCCGAGCGGGGCGCGGAACGCTTCGTCGATCTGCTGCTGGCCCATGGCACCACCTCGGCGCTGGTTTTCAGCACTTCCCATAGGGGTGCCACTGAGGCGCTGTTCCGTGCCGCACACCAGCGGGATATGGCAATCATCACCGGCAAGGTAATGATGGACCGGCACGCGCCGGAGGGCGTGCGCGATGAAACCAGGCAGAGCTACGAGGACAGCCTTGAGCTGATCGGCCACTGGCACGGCAGGGGCCGCCAGCGCTATGCGGTAACGCCGCGTTTTGCCGCCACCTCCAGCGTCGAGCAGCTCACGCTGGCCGGACGGCTGCTTGGTGAGGCCCCCGGGGTGCTGATGCAGACCCACTGGGCGGAAAATCACGCGGAGATCGCCTGGATTCGGGAACTGTTCCCGGACCGCAAAAGCTACCTCGACGTCTACGATCATTTCGGCCTGCTCGGCAGCACCAGCGTGCTCGCCCATGGCATTCACATAGATCAGGAAGACCGCCGAAGGCTTGCAGAAACCGGCTCGCGGATTGCGTTCTGTCCTACCTCCAACACCTTTCTGGGCAGCGGCCTGTTCGATCTGGCGAGTGCCCGGGAGGCAGGCGTGGAAGTCGGCTTGGCCACCGATGTGGGCGGCGGGACCAGCTTGTCCATGCTGGCTACGCTGGGAGAGGCGTACAAGGTTTGCCAGTTACGCGGCCAATCGCTGAACCCCTTTCAGGCGCTCTACATGGCGACGCTGGGCAATGCCGGCGTACTGCACCAGGCCGACAGCGTTGGCAACTTCGCACCCGGCAAGCATGCCGACTTTCTGATCATCGACCGCTTCGCCAGCCCCATGCTGCGTATGAAGAACACCGCCGTCTCCGATCTGAGAGGTCTGCTCTTCGATCTCATGATCCTGGGAGACGACCGCTGCGTAAGACGCACCTACATTGCCGGACACTGCCGGTACGACCGAGATACTGCACAAGGAGTTGCTTTTGATGCATGCCTATCTGGCTGAATGGCTGAGCCTGATCCTCCGCTGGTTCCATGTAATCGCCGGCGTCGCCTGGATCGGCGCATCCTTCTATTTCATCTGGCTCGACAACCATCTGCGGGAACCACCGCAATGGAAGAAGGACAAGGGCATCAAGGGGGATCTCTGGGCCATTCATGGTGGCGGCATCTATGAGGTGGCCAAGTATCGTCTGGCGCCCGAGAAAATGCCCGGCGAGCTGCACTGGTTCAAGTGGGAGGCCTATTCAACCTTTCTCAGCGGGATGGCACTACTGTTCGCCGTCTATTACCTTGGCAACCCCGGCTACCTGATCGACACCGGCAAGGCAGACCTCACAACCGGATCGGCGGTGGCCATCGGCCTGGGTTCGCTTGCCATCGTCATGCTGATCTACGAAGCGCTGATTCGCAGCCCGCTGGCGCGAAACGGTAGGGCTTTCGGCCTGGTGCTCTATGGACTGCTGGTACTGGTTGCCTGGCTGCTGTTCCAGCTCTTTGCCGGCCGCGGCGCCTTCATTCACGTGGGTGCGGTAATCGGGACCATCATGGTCGCCAACGTGTTTCTCGGTATCGTGCCGGCGCAGCGGGCGCTAGTGCAGTGCATCGAGGCAGGTGGGGAGCCCGATTCCCGGGTAGCACAGCTCGCCGAGCGAGCCAAGCTGCGCTCGGTCCATAACAACTACATGACGTTGCCGGTCATCTTCGTCATGATCAGCAATCACTACCCAATGCTCTACAGTCACCCCCACGGCTGGGCGATCCTGGCTGCGATCGGCTTCATCACCGCCTATGCGCGGCACTTTTTCAACCTTCGGCACCTGGGCATCACCCGCCCGTCGATATTGATCGTCAGTGCTCTGCTGACTCTTCTGCTGATCTGGGTGGTGGCCCCTGCACCTCGCAATGCCGCGCCCAGTTCGCAGAATGCTGCATTGGTGAGTGACGCAACCGTAGGTGCCATTCTGCAATCCCACTGTACCGGCTGTCATGCCGTAGCCCCGGCTCACCCGGCATTTCAGGCGGCTCCTGCCGGTATCGTCCTGGAGGATCTGACCGGGCTGATTCAACACAGCGCCAAAGTGCGCCAATCAGCGGTCAATAGCCACTACATGCCCCTCGGCAATACCACAGGCATGACTGACGAAGAACGACTGCAGCTGGGTCAATGGCTTGACCAGAGCGCACCCTGAAAGTGCGCTGGGGAACGAGGATGCGCGGTGATCGGGCGTGCAGGAAGGGCTGGAAAGCCGAGTCGGCCGACAGCGCTCGTCTCTATGGACCATCTGGTCAGCTTTTTAGCGGCTCTGGTCCAGTTTCGGGCATTCTGGTACGCCAATTGCTCTGTTCAACATGCCATCACTTAAAACATAGAGGTTTGCAGGCATGAAGGAACAACCAGCGAAAATCGGAATTTTTCAGCGACTTTCCCGCAGTATCGCCATTGGTACCGGTATCGGTGCTCTGGCCTTGAGTATGGCCAGTCAGGCCGCCACCGATATCCGTTTCACTCTCGACTGGCGGTTCGAAGGACCTTCGGCACCCTTTCTGCTGGCACGGGACAAGGGCTACTTCGCGGAGGAGGGGCTCAACGTCACTATCGACTCGGGAAATGGCAGTGCAGGCGCTGTTACGCGTCTTGCATCGAACAGCTATGACATGGGTATCGCGGACTACAGCGCACTGACTGAAACCACGGCGAGCAATCCTGGCACCGGCGTTACCGCGGTATACATGCTGTACAACACGACGCCGGCTACGGTCTTTGCGCTGAGCAGTTCCGGTATCAAGACCCCGGCCGATCTCGCCGGCAAGACTCTGGGCGCACCGGTGTTCGATGGTGGTCGCAAGGCCTGGCCGGCGTTCGCCAAGGCCAACGGACTGGAGACCGATTCCGTTAGCTGGCAGTCGGTCGAACCGGCATTGCGCGAAACCTTGCTGGCACGTGGTCAGCTCGATGGCATTACCGGCTTTTATTTCACCAGCCTGCTCAACCTGGAGGCGCGCGGGGTCAATCCGGACGACATCGTCGCCATGCGCTACCCCGAGCATGGCGTTGAGTTCTACGGAAACGCGATCATCGCGCGCAATGATTTGCTCGAGTCCAACCCCGAAGCCGTACGCGGTTTCCTGCGGGCGTTCAACCGTGCGCTGCAGGAAACCCTGGCCGATCCTGAGGCAGCAGTGGCCCATGTGAAGAAGCAGGATGCGCTGGTCGATGAGGCCCTCGAACTACGCCGGCTAAAACTCGCGTTCGATACCTTTGTGGTAACCGACGAGACCCGTGCCAATGGTCTTGGCAGTGTCGACGAGCAGCGTATGGCTCGCGCCCTGGAGGGTATGGTAGCGGCCTACGATCTCACTGCCTCGCCCGAACTGGAAACCTTGTTCGACAGCCGTTTCCTGCCCAGCTCAGAAGCTCGCAGCCTCGACTGAAGCCTTTCCTTCAAGGTCGGAGGACTTCGCCTCCGACCCTTTTTAGTATCCGGAGTGGTAGATGGATCTGGTTCATTTCGAAAATGTCAGCATGCGCTATGGCGAGGATGGTCCATTAGCCATCGAAAACATCGACCTTCGCGTCAGGCAAAACGAGTTCGTTGCGGTCGTCGGTCCTTCTGGCTGCGGCAAGTCGACCCTGATGAAGCTGGTGACGGGTCTGGCGCCGCCCAGCAATGGTTACGTATATCTGGGCGGCAAGCAGGTCGTTGGTCCACAGGAGGGGGTTGGCATGGCGTTTCAGGCTTCCAATCTGCTGCCTTGGCGCACCACGCTGGAGAACATCCTGCTGCCCATGGAAATCGTTCGCAAGTATCGCCACAGATTCCGCAAGGATCGGCAGGAATTCGAGGTCATGGGACGGGCGCTGCTCAAGCGTGTCGGCCTGGAAGGCTGCGAAGACAAATATCCCTGGGAACTATCGGGTGGTATGCAGCAGCGCGCCTCGATCTGCAGGGCGCTGATTCACAAGCCCAGCCTGCTCATGCTCGATGAACCCTTCGGCGCACTCGATGCGTTCACCCGTGAGGAACTCTGGTGCATGGTCCGCGACCTGTGGCAGGAGGAGCCGTTCACCGTGGTGCTGGTGACCCATGATTTGCGTGAGGCGGTGTTTTTGGCCGATACCGTATACGTCATGAGCAAGGGCCCTGGACGCATTCTGGTGCGCAAGCCGGTCGACCTGCCACGCCCGCGGGATATCGCCGTGACCTATACCGATCGTTTTGCCGAGCTGGTGTTTGAGCTGCGTGACCATATCGGACGGATCCGGGAGAACGTTAAATGACTCGCGCGCAACGTACACGCCTGTGGATCAAGGCTTCACCCTGGCTTTTGCTGCTGGCGCTGACCCTGATCTGGGAAATTGTCTGTCAGGCTTTTGCGGTCCCCACCTATCTGTTCCCGGCGCCGAGCGATATCTGGAGTGCCTGGCTGCAGTACCGCGCGCCGATCATGGAGCATGCTCTGCAAACCCTGTTTACCACCGTGTCGGGTTTCGCCCTCGCGGTTGTTTTCGGTTTGTTGCTTGGCGTTCTGGTGGGCTCTTCACCGGTCATATACAAAGCGCTGTACCCGCTTCTGGTCGGTTTCAATAGCATTCCCAAGGTCGCCTTCGTACCGGTCCTTGTAGTCTGGTTCGGTATCGGCACGGTCCCCGCCATACTCACCGCCTTTCTCATCTCGTTCTTTCCGGTAGTGGTAAACATGGCAACCGGCCTCGCTACGCTGGAGCCGGAACTGCAGGACGTGCTGCGCTCGCTGGGCGCAAGCAAGCTGGACATCCTCAAGAAGGTTGCCCTGCCGCGGTCCATGCCGTACTTCTTCGCCTCGCTCAAAGTGGCGATCACCCTGGCGTTCGTCGGCTCGGTCATTTCCGAGACGGTAGCGTCCAATCTCGGTATCGGCTACCTGATGATGTCCGCCAGTTCGACCATGAACATGGGCCTGGTATTCGCCGGCCTGGTGGTCATCGGCATCATGGGGGTAGTGATGTACGAGGTGTTCGCCTTCGTCGAACGGCGCATGACTCGCTGGGCCACGCGCGGTTCCGACCTGGCTTTCTGACGTGCTGGTATCCGGGCCGGCGCAGGCCGGCCCGGATACTTTCATGCCTTCTTCTCGGCAAAGTTCGCCTGAATCCGCTGCAGCAGATAGTCTGCAGCCGAGATGGGCGGATACTTGCTATCCGGTCCCTGAATTATCACGTCCTTGTTGGCCTGGCAGAAGAACGCCATGCTGTAGCGCGGGCCTCGGTAGTCTCCGGGTTTCGGCATCCGTACCCGGTGTAGCGTCGACTTGAGCCTGTCGTCACTCCAGCGCATCAGCATGTCCCCGACGTTGCAGGTGATCACCCCGTCCCGGGGGATTACGCTGTGCCATACCCGGTTGTCTCCAGCGCCTTCGGCGTCCTTGCCTGGGCTCACCTGCAGGCCGCCCTGGCCTTCCTTCTGGAACACCATGGTCAGGCAGTCGAAGTCGGTGTGCGCGCCTGCTCGCCAGATGCTCGGGTCGTCCTCGGCATCGTCCTGCATTGGCAGATAATGCAGCAGACGCAGAGTGCTCTGGTATTCCGGACTATGCCGGTCATGGGCGCGGGTAAAGAAGTCCCGGTCGAAACCGAGACGCTCGGCGAAGCAGGAAAGCACTTTCATGCCAAGCAGCCAGGCGCTGTATTCGAAAGCGAGCATCACCCGGCTGAACTCGGGCACCAGAGCCTGGTTCGGCCACAGATCATCCATGTGTGGCAGGGTGATCTGGAAGGATTCCTTGCGATCGGCCGTGCGTGTCGAAGGGCGCACCTGGGACATGAACTCCCAGCCGGCATTCAGCCCCTTTTTCAACGGAAAGCGTGCCTTGGCCTCGTTCGGAAGGCTGAAGAAGGACTCAGACAGCTCGAAAGCCTGGTGCACCGCCTCGTTGGCGAGGCCGTGGTTCACCAGCTGAAAAAAGCCCACTTCGGTAGCCGCCCGCCAAAGCTGATCGGTGATCTCGTCGCGCCGGCTGTCGAAGTCCGTGAGATCGATCATCGGGATCTCGCTCTGGGTTTCGACACCGAAGCCGCCGAAGGTAGTCTCCAGCTGAAGTTCGCGCAGTTGATATTCCGGAATAGGGTTTTGCATGTTCATCTCCGAGTAAATGCCCGTTTCGGGCAGCGATACCGGAGGCTGCAGACAGCGGGACTCATAGCGGAACGCCGGGCCCGGGCGTGGCAGCAGCCGCCGACCGAAACCGAGCAATGACCTGGGCTACGCCCTGCCAGCTTCTACTCGAGTGCGAAAGCGAGGCTCCCGCTCCTCTTCTGAAGCAGGTTTCGGGCCAGATCGGGGGCCGCCGACTCTTTGCCTGTTTTCAATCACTTAGGTCGCTGCGCTGGTTGTGTCGCCGGACGTGGGCGCGCCTTTTGGGTGCATCCATGTCCAGCCTGCACCTTTTCGGCAACGCGCGAGGGGGCGCTCAGGGCCTCCGGTCAGGGTTTACCGGGGGTGCAACGGGCAGGAAAACTGGTTAGAAACTTGCAATCGTACAGTGGCAGCCAAGAGTAGAAGCGGTCAGGAGTCTTGCTCCGGGACATTGCTCAAGGGCGGTTCGGACACCAGTAGGTGCTCTCGAACTTTCTTTCGATCAATCACGAGGGCAAACCATGAAATACCTGATCAGCGGGGCCGATGCAGTATTCACCGGCGCCAGGAACGGCGAGGTTACCGACCTGCGTATCGCCGACGGACGCATTACCGAGTTGGGCACCCGGCTCACACCCGCTCCAGACGAAACGGTCATCGACGCCAGCGGCTGCGTCGTCTGGCCAGGCCTGGTCAATACCCACCATCATCTTGCCCAGTCGATCATGAAGGGCGTGCCGGCAGGGCTCAATCAGAACCTGGGCGACTGGCTCGCGTCGGTGCCTTACCGGTTCTGGCCGAAGGTCACCCCGGAGACGATGTATCACGCAGCCAGGCTGGGTTTTTTCGAGCTGTTGCGTTCGGGCGCGACGACCTGTGCCGACCACCATTACCTCTACCATGCCGACACCAGCCCCGAATTGGAGGATGCGGTCTGGCAGGCGGCGGATGAACTGGGGATTCGTCTGGTACTGTGCCGCGGCAGCGCGACCGAAGTGGGCAGCCACCAGGGCATGCAGGAACATGGCATCGCACCGGAGCGACTCGAGCAGATACTCGATCGTCTCGAGGCCACCCGCAGCCGCTACCACCAGGCCGGGCCCGACGCCATGCGCAAGCTGGTCGTGGCACCGACCAGCCTGATTCATTCGAGCTCCCCGAAGGGTCTCAAGGCGCAGGCAGCCTATGCCCGTGAGTTCGGCCTGGGCATGCATTCGCACCTGCTCGAGGTCGACTTCGATGAGGTACAGGCGCAGAAGAAATATGGAATGAGTGCCATCGACTACGCCGAATCCTGCGGTTGGCTTGGTGAGGATGTCTGGTACGCCCATCTGGTCCATTGCGATGACCATGCCATAGCGCGTCTTGCGGCAACCGGGACCCGCATCGCCCATTGCCCCACTTCCAATTGCCGTCTGGGCAGCGGTGTGGCCCGGGTAGTCGAAATGCGCGAGGCAGGCGTTGCCCTGACGCTGGGGGTCGATGGCTCGGCGTCCGCCGAATCCGGATCCATGCTGCAGGAGCTCAACCTCGCCTGGCTGTTGCATCGAGCTCTGCACGGTCCGGACGCGACGACTCTGGAAGAGGTGCTCGACTGGGGTAGTCGCAACGGCGCGCAACTGCTTGGGCTGCATGACGTAGGTGAGCTGGCGGTAGGCAAGGCGGCTGACCTGGTGCTGTACGACGTGCGGCAGGCCCGACTCGCCGGCGTGCATTCTCCCCTGATGGCGCCGTTGATGTGCGGTGAGCCGGTCAAAATCAGGCACAGCTTCGTACAGGGCAGAGTGGTGGTCAGTGGCGGCCAGGTGCTGGGGCTGGATGAGGAGGAATTGACCGCGCGGGTTCGGGAGTCGGTTGCGCAGCTTCTGGCGTCCTGAGCAATCCGGCACCATCCCCGCCCGAGGGCGGGGATGGTTAAGCATCAGTTGGGGATGGTTGCGCTGATGCCCTCGACATACCAGTTCATGCCCGCCAGCTCTTCCTGACTCATGTGCGTGCCTTCGGCGACGCGTTCGGCGCCACTCTGATCACGCAGTGGTCCGGTGAACGGATGAAACTCGCCGCTGCCGATCGACGAGATCAGACCGTCAATGGTCGCGCGCTGCTCATCACTGAGTCGATCGCTGATCGATGCGATGCGGATAACGTTCTCGGAAATGCCGCCCCAGTAATCGTCGGATTTCCAGTTGCCATCCATCACCGCCTGGACGGTCTTGATGTAATAGGGGCCCCAGTCGTTCACTACCGACAGCAGGTGGGCATTCGGCGCGAAATGACTCATGTCCGAGGCCTGGCCAACGCCCCACTTGCCGCGTCGCTCGGCTGCCAGCAACGGTGCTGGGCTGTCAGTATGCTGCACGATCACGTCGGCTCCCTGGTCCATCAGCGTGTTGGCCGCATCGGCTTCCCTGGCCGGGTCGAACCAGGTATTCACCCAGACGACGCGAATCTGAACGTCCGGATTGACCGATTTGGCGCCGAGATAGGTAGCGTTGATGTCGCGAATCACCTCAGGTATCGGGAAGGATGCGATGTAACCGATGACATTGCTCTCCGTCACCATGCCGGCAGCGGCGCCCGTCACATACCGTCCCTCATAGGTGACCGAAAGGTAAGTGCCCAGGTTGTCCGCCTGCTTGTAACCGGTCGCGTGCATGAAGGTCTTGTTGGGAAAATCCCTGGCCACGCGCTCGGTCGGGTTCATGAAACCGAACGAGGTGGTGAAGATCACGTCGTTACCGGCCTGGGCGAGGCGCCGAATGGTGCGCTCGGCGTCGGCGCCCTCGTTCACGTTTTCAACGTAGGTGGTCTGTACCTTGTTGCCGAAGTGCTTCTCGAGCTCCAGGCGACCCTGGTCATGCTGGTAGCTCCAGCCATGATCCCCAATCGGCCCCACATACACGAAGCCTAC
>JAUVYN010000093.1 GCA_030603065.1 Pseudomonas sp. | reverse complement strand
TATCCTTCACGCCACCATGCTCGCCATGCAGCGAGCGGTGGCCGGCTTGTCCGTCCGCCCGGACCGGGTGCTGGTCGATGGGAACCGTTGCCCGGTCCTGCCGATGCCCAGTGAGCCGGTGATCAAGGGAGACGCCCGCGTGCCCGCCATTGCCGCCGCCTCGATTCTGGCCAAGGTCGCCCGCGATCGCGAGATGTGCGAGCTCGATCTGGTTTATCCCGGGTATGGGCTCGCCAGTCACAAGGGCTACGCTACACCCGTACATCTTCAGGCTCTGGCGTCTCTGGGTGCCACCCCTATCCATCGCCGTTCTTTCGCGCCAGTGCGGGAGGCCTTGGCGCTGGATGTCACTGTTGCTGCGCCGTTGCCCCTTGACTTCGGCGGGGCGCTGCAGAGCTGACCCTATCGATATCCGCTGGCCCGATCGTCCCCCGGGGTTCTGGTTTGCTGCAGGCCTGAGCACGGCGACCTGACTCCGCCGACACGCGGCAAGTACGTCCCTGTAGCTCGTGGATGGCATCCATGCCATCCAACGGTCGGCTCCGCCACGTCGCCGTGCTCCGGCACGTTTCCCCGAGTCGCATGAAGGTTTGAAATCCGCCGCACATTCGGTGTCGAGCGAGCTCGCAGGGGTGGCAGGGTGAAGCAAGTGTCCGCCGCATGGATGCGGCGGAGAAGCCCCCAGGGATGGGTTCACGGCGTCTTGCGTAACCCTGCCACCCCTGCGGGCGATCCTCCGGCGCAAAGCAGTTTCCGCCCCGCAACGCACGGGGAGACCTGGACGAGCGACAGTCCGAACCGACCAAGCTGCTGGTCCCGACCGCCCCCGCTCGCTACAATCCTCCTCTTGCCGTACGCACCTACCACAGGAATTTTATGACCGTCTCCTTCGTCCATCTGCGCGTCCACAGTGAATACTCCCTGGTTGATGGACTCGTGCGCATCAAGCCGCTGATCAAGGCCACGGCCGAAGCGGGGATGCCGGCGGTGGCGGTGACCGATCAGAACAACATGTGCAGTCTGGTCAAGTTCTACCGGACCGCAATGGGCGCCGGCATCAAGCCGATCTCCGGCGTGGACATCTGGCTGGTCGGCAGGGACGACGATACTCAACTGACCCGCATGACTCTGCTGTCGATGAACAAGCAGGGCTACCGCAATCTGACCGAACTGATCTCCCGTGGCTACACCGAAGGCCAGCGCAACGGGCTCGTCACCATTCGCCGCGAGTGGATAGCCGAAGCCAGCGAAGGGGTCATCGCGCTTTCCGGTGCCAAGGAAGGGGAGATTGGCCAGGCGCTGCTGTCGAGCAACCCCATCGAAGCGGATGCCTTGCTCGAATACTGGATGGGGGTCTTCCCCAACCGTTTCTACCTGGAACTGCAGCGAACCAGTCGTCCCAACGATGAGGAGCATTTGCACGCTGCGGTCAGTCTCGCGACACGGTTCGATTGCCCGGTAGTGGCTACCAACGACGTGCGTTTTCTCAAGCGCGAAGACTTCGAAGCCCACGAAACCCGCGTATGCATCGGTGAAGGCAGGGCGCTGGACGATCCGCGGAGAGTGCGGCAGTACAGTGAAGAGCAGTACCTGAAGACGCCGGAGGAAATGGCCGAGCTGTTTTCGGACATTCCCGAAGCGCTGGAGAACAGCGTCGAAATCGCCAAACGCTGTAGCGTCGAAGTACAGCTGGGCACCTACTTCCTGCCGGACTTCCCGATCCCGGAAGGCATGACCATCGAGGAGTATTTCAAGAAGGTCTCCTTCGAAGGGCTGGAAGAGCGGCTCAAGGTCATTCTGCCTCCCGACACTCCGGACTATGCCGCCAAAAGGCAGGTCTACATCGACCGGCTGAACTTCGAGCTCGACATCATCAATCAGATGGGCTTTCCCGGCTACTTCCTGATCGTGATGGACTTCATCAAGTGGGCCAAGGGCAATGGCGTGCCGGTCGGCCCCGGCCGGGGATCGGGAGCCGGCTCGCTGGTGGCCTATTCGCTACTGATCACCGATCTGGACCCGCTGCAGTATGACCTGCTGTTCGAGCGCTTCCTCAACCCCGAGCGTATTTCCATGCCCGACTTCGACGTCGACTTCTGCATGGAAGGCCGCGACCGGGTGATCGACTACGTGGCCGACGCCTACGGCCGCAACGCCGTGTCGCAGATCATTACCTTCGGTACCATGGCGGCCAAGGCGGTGGTGCGCGACGTGGCGCGGGTGCAGGGCAAGTCCTATGGTCTGGCCGACAAGCTGTCGAAGATGATCCCCTTCGAAGTCGGCATGACCCTGGCCAAGGCCTACGAGCAGGAAGAGATGCTCCGCGATTTTCTGGCCGCCGATGAAGAAGCCCAGGAAATCTGGGACATGGCGCTCAAGCTCGAAGGCATCACCCGCAACGTCGGCAAGCACGCCGGGGGTGTGGTAATCGCGCCGACCAAACTGACCGATTTCGCGCCGCTTTACTGCGACGAGGCGGGCGGCGGCCTGGTGACCCAGTTCGACAAGGACGACGTGGAGTCGGCCGGTCTGGTGAAGTTCGACTTCCTCGGCCTGCGCACGCTGACCATCATCAAGTGGGCGATGGAGACGATCAACCGCGAGCAGGCCAAGAAGGGTCTGGAGCCGTTGAACATCGACTTCATTCCGCTGGACGACGCCCCGACCTACCGCATGCTGCAGAAGGCGGAGACCACCGCGGTGTTCCAGCTGGAATCGCGCGGTATGAAGGAGCTGATCAAGAAGCTCAAGCCGGACTGCCTGGAAGATCTGATCGCACTGGTTGCACTCTTCCGTCCAGGCCCGCTGCAGTCGGGCATGGTCGATGACTTCATCAACCGCAAGCACGGGCGGGAAGAGATTTCCTACCCGCACCCCAACTATCAGTACGCAGGCCTCGAGCCCGTGCTCAAGCCCACCTACGGCATCATCCTGTACCAGGAACAGGTAATGCAGATCGCCCAGGTCATGGCTGGTTACACGCTCGGCGGCGCGGACATGCTGCGCCGGGCGATGGGCAAGAAGAAGCCCGAGGAGATGGCCAAGCAGCGCGGCGGCTTCATCGAAGGCTGCGCCAACAACGGCATCGATGCTGATCTGGCCGGTAATATCTTCGATCTGGTGGAGAAGTTCGCCGGCTACGGCTTCAACAAGTCGCACTCGGCGGCCTATGGCCTGGTCTCCTATCAGACCGCCTGGCTGAAGGCCCATCATCCGGCGCCCTTCATGGCCGCGGTACTCTCAGCGGACATGCACAACACCGACAAGGTGGTGACGCTGATCGAAGAGTGCCGCAGCATGAAGCTGCGCATCAATCCGCCAGACGTCAATGTATCGGAATTCAAGTTCACCGTGGATGACGAAGGCTCCATCGTCTATGGCCTCGGCGCCATCAAGGGCGTCGGCGAGGGGCCGGTGGAAACCATCGTCGAAACCCGCCAGGCAGGTGGGCCGTTCACCGACCTGTTCGACTTCTGCGCCCGGGTCGATCTGAAACGCATCAACAAGCGCGTCATGGAAGCGCTAATTCGCAGCGGCGCTCTCGACCGGATGGGGCCGTTCTTCGATGCCGATCAGCAGGTCTATCTGAAGCTGGTCGATCGCAACCGTTCGGCGCTGGCTGCAGCCATGGAAGAGGCCATGGCCGCAGCAGAGCAGACCGCCAAGAGCGCGGACAGTGGCCACGCCGATCTGTTTGGCGAATTGCTCGGCCCCTCTACCGGGCGGGATGTGTTCGAATCCTACCGGACAGTGAGGGAGTGGACCTTCAAGGAACGTCTGCGCGGGGAGAAGGAAACCCTCGGGTTGTATCTTACCGGCCACCCGATCGATGAATACGAGAAGGAAGTCCGCCGCTTCGCCCGTCAGCGGATCATTGATCTGAAACCCTCCCGCGAGAGTCAGACCATCGCCGGCCTGGTGTTCGACATGCGGGTGATGAAGAGCAAGCGTGGCGACAAGGTCGGCTTCGTGACGCTGGACGACCGCTCCGCCCGGATCGAGGTATCGCTGTTCGCCGAGGCGTTTCAGGCAGCGCAGTCACTGTTGCAGAAAGATGCCCTGCTCGTGGTGGAAGGCGAGGTCGCGCAGGATGATTTTTCCGGCGGCATGCGGGTTCGCGCCAAGCGGGTGATGAGCCTGGAGGAGGCGCGTACTGCGCTGCTGGACAGCGTGCGCATCAGCATGAACAGCGCATTGCATGGCGAGGACTGCCTTACCCGGATTGCTGGCCTGCTGAAAAAGCACCGCGGCGGCTGCTCGGTGACCATCGACTTTCAGCGCCCGGATGCCGCAGCGCTGCTGCGGCTGGGGGATGACTGGCGGGTCGAGCCGGCGGATGAGCTGGTTCAGTGCTTGCGTGACCAACTCGGAAAAGACAGCGTCTCCCTGCACTACAGATAAGCCAAGCGGGCGGGTTCGCTCGACGAAGACAGCCCAATCCCGTAAGGTAATGCCAAAAATCGGATGCCCCTTGCGGGCCACGAAGAAGATGGATGCCCATGAGCATGAGTCAGAAATACCTGGAATTCGAACAGCCGATCGCCGATCTCCAGGCTAAAATCGAAGAGCTGCGCCTGGTAGGCAGCGACAATTCGCTGAACATCACTGACGAAATCACCCGCCTGCAGGACAAGAGCCGGTCGCTGACCGAGAGCATCTTCTCCAACCTGTCCAGCTGGCAGGTCGCGCAAATGTCACGTCATCCGCAGCGACCGTACACGCTCGATTATATCCAGCACATCTTCACCGATTTTCAGGAGTTGCACGGCGACCGGCATTTTGCCGACGATGCCGCCATTGTCGGTGGTCTGGCCCGTCTCGACGGCCGCCCGGTCATGGTCATCGGGCACCAGAAGGGACGCGACGTGAAGGAAAAGGTCCGTCGCAACTTCGGTATGCCCAAGCCGGAAGGTTACCGCAAGGCCTGTCGCCTGATGCAGATGGCCGAGCGGTTCAAACTGCCGATCCTGACCTTTATCGACACCCCTGGTGCCTATCCCGGCATCGACGCCGAAGAGCGCGGCCAGAGTGAGGCTATCGCCTGGAACCTGCAGGTCATGTCGCGCTTGAAAACGCCAATCATCTCCACGGTGATTGGTGAAGGTGGTTCGGGCGGTGCGCTGGCAATCGGTGTCTGTGACCGGTTGATGATGCTGCAGTATTCGACTTACTCGGTGATCTCACCCGAAGGCTGCGCGTCGATTCTGTGGAAAAAGGCCGAGAAAGCCTCCGATGCTGCCGAAGCCATGGGCATTACCGCCGGACGGCTGAAGGAGCTGGGGTTGGTCGATAACCTGATCCCCGAGCCACTTGGCGGTGCCCATCGGCAGCCGGCCGAAATGGCTGCCCGCATCAAGGCCCAGCTGCTCGCCGAACTGGCCGAGCTCGACAATCATTCCGAAGCATCGCTGCTCGACAGCCGCTATGAACGTTTGATGGCTTTCGGTATCAAGTAGGCATGTTCACAACGCAGGGGCTGCTCGATCGATTGGCGCCCTGCAGGGACGCCCCGGTCTGGTGGCTGGGGTTGTCCGGTGGGCTGGATTCCATGGTGCTGCTCGAAGCGCTGGTCCAGCTGCGCCACCAGCATCCGCTCCCGCCCTTGCGTGCCATACATGTACATCATGGTCTCAATCCCGCTGCCGACGAATGGGTTGCTCACTGTCGACGTGAATGCGCATTGCGTGATGTGCCGCTGACCGTTGTCGAGGTCAGTGTGCAGCCAGTGGCCAGTGTCGAAAACGCCGCTCGGGAAGCGCGTTATCAGGCTTTCACAGCGGTGTTGGGGAAGGGCGACCAAATTCTGCTCGCTCATCATCAGGATGATCAGCTCGAAACCTTGCTGTTTCGCCTGATACGCGGCACCGGTCTGCTCGGACTGGCCGGAATGCCGGCCCAGCGCGCGCTGGGAGCAGGTTCGCTTCAGCGACCGCTGCTCGGATGGCAGCGAGGCGAGCTGCATGACTGGGCGACGACCCAGGCGTTGAACTGGATCGAAGATCCGGCCAATCGTGATCCTCGGTTTGCTCGTACCGGACTGCGCTACCAGGTGCTTCCGGCGCTTCGACGGCAGTGGCCGGGTGCCGATGCCAGTTTGATTCGGCTCGCTGCCCATGCTCGGGAGGCGAGCGAATTGCTGGATGAGCTGGCCGCAGAAGACTGCCGGCGACTTGAGGGCAAGTCCCCTGACCCTTGGCTGGCTGGCTGGCCGAGTCTTGATGCGAAAGGTCTCGCTGATCTGTCGTTGGCACGCCAGCGCAACCTTCTGCGCTACTGGTTGCGTTGCCATGGTCAGGCCCTTCCCGACGCGCGGCAGCTGGATATGCTGGTATCCCAGCTGGTGGCCGCCCGTGATGGGCAGCCGGTTCTACGCTGGGGGACCGTGCAGGTCGCCAGATCTGTGGGACGGCTCTGGTTGTTCCCGAAAGGTCAGCCGCCGGCGGGGGCTGCCCAGCCGCTAGAGCCGGCGAACATCATCTGCCTTCAGGCAGGCAACGGTCGGTTGCATCTGACTCGGCAGGCCGGTGGGCTGGCGCTCTGCAGCGGTCGCTGGGACGTTGGTTATCGTGCCGGTGGTGAGCTGATCCGGCTGGCGGGACGTCCTGCGCGCTCGCTCAAGCAGCTGTTCCAGGAAAATGCCGTTCCGGTATGGCTGCGACCCGCGGTTCCGCTACTGTATCGCGATGGCGTGCTGGTTTCGGTGGCTGGCCGCTGGAATGATCCGGAGGGCTGCGCCGCCCCCGGCGAGCCTGGCTGGCAAGTACATTGGGAGCCTTTCGACGGCACCAAATGAGTGCGTTCGGCTGGTCGCTGGGGCGCTTTGTACATTGAGCAAATCGGGGTCCTCTGGTATCCTGATTTCCCATCTTGACGAGACTTTGGTCTCCCTTCGACTCCCTGCGGCCGCGGTCGCCTAACAGTTCATCTACGGGTTTTTCATGACGCGCTACATCTTCGTCACGGGTGGTGTTGTTTCTTCTTTGGGCAAGGGCATTGCTTCTGCCTCCCTGGCGGCGATTCTGGAAGCCCGGGGTCTCAAGGTCACCATGCTCAAGCTGGATCCCTACATCAACGTGGATCCCGGCACCATGAGCCCCTTCCAGCATGGAGAAGTCTTCGTTACCCACGATGGCGCCGAGACCGA
Organism: Pseudomonas sp.; assembly: GCA_030603065.1. Lineage (GTDB taxonomy): Bacteria > Pseudomonadota > Gammaproteobacteria > Pseudomonadales > Pseudomonadaceae > Halopseudomonas. The sequence goes on along the minus strand of JAUVYN010000093.1, from coordinate 5,269 downwards.
TCTGGATCTGGGTCACTACGAGCGTTTCATCCGCGCGACCATGAGCCGCGCCAACAACTTCACCGCTGGCCGCGTGTATGAGCACGTGCTGCGCAAGGAGCGTCGAGGGGATTACCTGGGCGCCACCATTCAGGTGATTCCGCACATCACCGACGAGATCAAGAGCCGTATCATCAAGGGCGCCGGCGATGCGGACGTGGCCCTGGTGGAAATCGGCGGTACCGTCGGCGACATCGAGTCCCAGCCGTTCCTCGAGGCGATCCGTCAACTGCGTATCGAAGTGGGTGCCAAGCGCGCCATGCTCATGCACCTGACTCTGGTCCCCTATATCGCTACCGCGGGCGAGACCAAGACCAAACCGACCCAGCACTCGGTGAAGGAACTGCGCTCCATCGGCCTGCAGCCCGATGTACTGATCTGCCGCTCCGATCACCCGATCGACCTGTCTTCGCGCCGCAAGATCGCGCTGTTCACCAACGTTGAAGAGCGCGCGGTCATTGGGCTGGAAGACGTCGATACCATCTATCGTATCCCGTCGGTGTTGCATGCCCAGGGTCTTGACGACTTCGTGGTCGAACGGTTTGGTCTCGAATGCGGCCGCGCCGACCTGTCCGAGTGGGACCGCGTGGTCGATGCCAAGCTCAACCCGGATCGTCAGGTCACCATCGCCATGGTCGGCAAGTACATGGATCTGCTGGAAGCCTACAAGTCGCTGATCGAAGCGATCAGCCACGCCGGCATCCAGAGCCGTACCAAAGTCAACCTGCGCTATATCGACTCCGAAGACATCGAGAAGGAGGGTACCTCCCTGCTCGAGGGTGTGGACGCCATCCTGGTGCCGGGTGGCTTCGGTCTGCGCGGTGTCGAGGGCAAGATCGCCACGGTCCGTTATGCCCGTGAAAACAAGATCCCTTATCTGGGTATCTGTCTGGGCATGCAGGTGGCGGTCATCGAATACGCCCGCCACATTCTGGGCTGGGAGGATGCCAACTCCACAGAGTTCGACAAGACCAGCAAGCATCCGGTGGTTGGCCTGATCACCGAATGGCAGACCGCCAGCGGCGAGATGGAGCAGCGTTCCGAGGACTCCGACCTGGGCGGGACCATGCGCCTCGGTGCCCAGGAGTGCGCATTGCAGCCCGGTTCACGCGCCTTCGATTGCTATGGCAAGGAAGTCATCGTTGAGCGCCATCGCCACCGCTACGAGGTCAACAACAACCTGTTGCCCGACCTGGAAGCGGGCGGTCTGAAGATTACCGGTCGTTCGGTGGATGGGGCGCTGGTCGAAATGATCGAAGTGGGTGACCATCCCTGGTTTGTTGCCTGCCAGTTCCACCCTGAGTTCACCTCGACGCCGCGCGACGGGCATCCGCTGTTCAGTGGCTTCGTCAATGCGGCGTTGGCACAGCACGCCGCCAAATCCTGAGGAGTGCCGATGAACCAGAAGACCATAACCGTTGGCGACATTCAGATCGCCAACGACAGGCCCTTCGTGCTGTTTGGTGGCATGAACGTGCTGGAATCCCGGGATCTGGCCATGCAGATCTGCGAACACTACGTTGAAGTGACCAGCAAACTGGGCATCCCCTATGTGTTCAAGGCCAGTTTCGACAAGGCCAATCGTTCCTCGATCAACTCTTACCGCGGGCCGGGCATGGAGGCGGGGCTGAAGATCTTCGAAGAGATCAAGCAGACCTTCAAGGTGCCGGTCATAACCGATGTGCACGAGCCCTATCAGGCGGCTCCTGTTGCCGAAGTCTGCGACATCATCCAGCTGCCGGCCTTTCTGTCGCGCCAGACCGACCTGGTGGTGGCGATGGCGAAAACCGGAGCGGCGATCAATATCAAAAAGGCGCAGTTTCTCGCGCCGCAGGAAATGAAGCATATCCTCACCAAGTGCGAGGAGGCTGGCAACGACAGGCTGATTCTCTGTGAGCGCGGCTCGAGCTTCGGTTACAACAACCTGGTAGTCGACATGCTCGGCTTCGGCATCATGAAACAGATGGGCTACCCGGTGTTCTTCGACGTGACCCATGCCCTGCAGATGCCGGGCGGTCGCAGTGATTCTGCAGGTGGGCGCCGTGCTCAGGTCACCGATCTGGCCAAGGCCGGCATGAGCCAGAGCCTGGCGGGGCTCTTCCTCGAGGCGCATCCGGATCCCGACCACGCCAAGTGTGACGGCCCCTGCGCCCTGCGTCTCGATCGGCTCGAGCCTTTCCTGTCGCAACTCAAACAGCTGGATGATCTGGTCAAGGGTTTCCCGACGCTGGAGACGGCGTGAACTTGTCACGCCACACCTGATCTTATCTCGGACGATTTCTCAAGGAGACAGTAGCAATCATGGCAAAGATCATCGACATCAAGGGACGTGAAGTCCTCGATTCGCGCGGCAACCCCACCGTCGAAGCGGACGTTATCCTCGACGGCGGTATTCTTGGTAGCGCCTGCGCGCCCTCCGGTGCCTCCACCGGCTCGCGGGAAGCGCTGGAACTGCGCGACGGTGACAAGAGCCGCTATCTGGGCAAAGGCGTACTGAAGGCCGTGGCCAACATCAACGGGCCGATCCGCGAGCTGCTGGTTGGCAAGGACGTGACTGACCAGGCCGGCCTCGACCGCGCCATGATCGAGCTCGACGGTACCGAGAACAAGGCCAGCCTTGGCGCCAATGCCATCCTCGCTGTCTCACTGGCTGCCGCGAAGGCTGCCGCCCAGTTCAAGGGCGTGCCGCTGTACGCGCACATTGCCGATCTGAACGGTACCCCCGGCCAGTACAGCATGCCGGTGCCGATGATGAACATCATCAACGGTGGCGAGCACGCCGACAACAATGTCGATATCCAGGAGTTCATGGTGCAGCCGGTCGGCGCGAAGAACTTCGCCGACGCACTGCGCATGGGCGCCGAGATCTTCCACCACCTCAAGGCTGTTCTGAAGGCTCGCGGCCTGAGCACCTCGGTGGGTGACGAAGGTGGCTTCGCGCCGAACCTGTCTTCCAACGAAGACGCCCTGGGCGCCATCGCCGAGGCTGTCGCCAATGCTGGATACAAGCTGGGCGATGACGTGACCCTGGCCCTGGACTGCGCTTCCAGCGAGTTCTACAAGAACGGCAAGTACGACCTGGCCGGCGAAGGCAAGGTGTTCGACGCTGAAGGTTTTGCCGATTACCTGGCCGGCTTGACCCAGCGCTACCCGATTATCTCCATCGAAGACGGCATGGACGAGTCCGACTGGGATGGCTGGAAGATTCTGACCGACAAGATCGGCGAGAAGGTGCAGCTGGTGGGTGACGATCTGTTCGTTACCAACACCAAGATTCTCAAGGAAGGTATCGAGAAGAGCATTGGCAACTCGATCCTGATCAAGTTCAACCAGATCGGCTCGCTGACCGAAACCCTTGAAGCCATCCAGATGGCGAAGAAGGCCGGTTACACCGCGGTCATTTCCCACCGCAGCGGGGAAACTGAAGACTCCACCATCGCCGATCTCGCCGTGGGCACCGCAGCCGGGCAGATCAAGACCGGCTCGCTCTGTCGCTCCGATCGCGTGTCCAAGTACAATCAGTTGCTGCGTATCGAGGAACAGCTCGACGGCAAGGCACCCTACAAGGGTCGCGCCGAGTTCCGCGGCTGATCGAGCGGGGCGCTGGTACCAAGTACCGCGCCCCGTTGTCGGACCAATGGATGCCCGCTGGAGGCATATTCCGTGAAATGGCTCTGGGTTGTCGCCCTTGCGTTGCTGGCTGGCCTGCAATATCGACTGTGGGTCGGTGAGGGCAGTTTCGCGCATGTTGCGCAGCTCAAGGAGCAGATCGCGGAGCAGCAGCGCGAAAACGAACAGCTGCTGGAACGCAATCGTGTGCTGACTGCCGAAGTCGTCGAACTCAAGCAGGGACTGGAAACCATCGAGGAACGTGCTCGTCGTGAGCTGGGCATGATTCGCAACGGCGAAACCCTGTTTCAGCTGAGCAGCGAGTAAATGACTCAGGTCCCGTTCTGGGTTGTCATACCCGCGGCAGGCGTCGGCTCGCGCATGCAGGCCGATCGTCCCAAGCAGTATTTGCCACTCGGCAACCGCGTACTCATTGAACATACCCTCGATTGTTTTCTTGGCCATCCCGATCTGCTCGGGCTGGTCGTCTGTCTCTCCGAAGAGGATACCTTCTGGGGGCATCTGGATTTCGCGTACGACCCCCGTATCACCAAAGCCGCTGGTGGGAAGGAGCGTGCCGACTCCGTACTCAATGGTCTTGACCGTCTATTCGCCAAGGGCGCCGATCCGGACGACTGGGTACTGGTACACGACGCAGCGCGGCCGAATCTGTCACAGGGTGATCTGAACAAGCTACTGAATACCCTGCAGCGGGACCCCGTGGGGGGGCTGCTGGCGGTCCCGGTCCGCGATACACTCAAGCAGGTGGATGCCGAAGGGCGCGTGCGCGCCACGCCAGATCGGCGCCAATTCTGGCAGGCCTACACCCCGCAGATGTTCCGTCTGGGCATGCTCCGTGATGCCCTGGCCAGGGCTCTTGAAGCTGGCGCGCTGATCACCGATGAATCCTCCGCCATGGAATGGGCGGGCCATGCTCCACGCCTGATCGAAGGCCGTTCGGACAATATCAAGATCACCCGCCCGGAAGATCTGGAATGGCTCGCTGGGCTGCATAGCTGATCGGTGTGTTTCCTTTCCTTCAGTGAAGAGCGAGTTGGTGATCCAAAATTCCAATCCGCGCCACGCAGAGGCATTTTGCATTACCATACCGCTACGCTAGCTGGGTTATCATCGCCTTCATCAGATTTGCGGGATTACAACAGAGGAGAACGTCATGAGTCGTCAGGCAAAAGCCGTGGTTTGCCGTGAATGGGGCAAGCCCGTTCAGGTGGAAACGATCACCGTAGACCCGCCCAAGCGCGGCGAGGTCACCATCAAGGTCGCCGCCTGTGGCGTATGCCATAGCGATCACTCCGCTACCACCGGCAAGATCCAGTATCCGCCGCCGCTGGTGCTTGGCCATGAAGCCGCTGGTGTCGTCGTTGAAGTAGGTGACGGCGTGACCGATCTGAAGGTGGGTGACTATGTCGTCAGCACCTTCATCACCATGTGCGGCAAGTGCCGCAACTGTGTCCGTGGGCGTCCGGTGCTGTGCGAAAATGCGCGCAAGTCGATGGTTACCCTGCCCGACGGCACCGTACGCACCCACGGCAAGGATGGCGAGGATCTCAATGTCTTTGGCGCCTGTGGCGTGATGGCCGAATACGCCACCATGCACGTG
>JAUVYN010000027.1 GCA_030603065.1 Pseudomonas sp. | reverse complement strand
GGCAAGGAATGGGAGCGCGACATCGACATCACTTACACCATTCAGACCGGTGCACTGCGCAATCTGTCGGTGCAGTGGCGTAACGCAATGGTACGCTCGGATGCGATCCGCGACATTGACGAGAATCGCCTGATCCTCGCCTATACTTTTACCCTTCGCTGATCTCCGCCGATCTGTCGCCAAGCCCGGGCCCGCCCCGGGCTTTTTTGTGCGAGGCAAACAGGCCGACGCACCGTTTCGGTGCTCGTTGGCAGCAACCTCTCGTTTGCTTGTGGCGAAAGATGGAAAGCCGCCTCGTCAATACGGTATAAACGGTGCGCCCGCTGCCCATTGGCTATAATCTTGCATCGGGCTGCCGCTTTGCCGTTTACCTGGAGACCAATGTGATCAAAGGCCAACCGCTGCCGTACTATCAACCGCTGATCGACACTGCTACCGGAAAGATAGCGGGTTACGAAGCACTGGCGCGGCTTAGAGATGAAGATGGAACGGTACGTAGTGCCGGCCCGCTGTTCACCGACCCTGGCATGGACCCCGAAGAGTTGCTCGAGCTGGATCGCGACGTTCGCCGCCTGGCACTGGAACGTTTTCGCGATACACCAAGCGGCTTCATCAGCCTCAATATCTCTCCGCTCTGGGTCAGCCGTCTGCAGCCCGGCGAGCCGCTACCCAGCCTGCTGCTGCTGGAGGAAATCGGTCTTCCACCAGAGCAGGTGGTGTTCGAGATCACCGAACTGCAGGGTGATATACATCAGTTGCGAGACGCCGTGCAGCGTTACCGCGAAGCGGGCATCCGAATTGCCATCGACGACTTCGGAGCAGGTTATTCCATGCTCGACCGGGTACTGGCACTGGAGCCGGATATCCTCAAGTTGGACATCCAGCTGTTTCGCAAGGCGGCGGCCGGCAACATCAGTAGCGGCGATTTCATACGCGCGCTTGCCCTGATGGCCGAAAAAAGCGGCTGCTGGATCATCGCCGAGGGGGTTGAAACCGAGCAGGAACTGCATTTCGCGCTGGAGTGCGGTGCCCGCTACGTACAGGGCTACCTGTTCGCCAGGCCGGAAGAAAATTTCCTGAGCCCGGAAGCGGTCCAGAAACAGTTCTCCCGTGTGCGCGATCAGTATGTGAGTGGCAAGCTGGCAGAGCGGGCCAAGCTGGCGGGCCTGCGCGCATCGCTGGCAAAGCTTTTCGGCGATCTGCGTGCCTGGCTCACCGCTGGCGGGAGGCCTGCTGACCTGCCCTCCACCAAGGAATATCCGTGGTTGCTCAGGTGTTTTCTCTGCGACGCTCACGGCACCCAGATCTCCCCAAACTACGAATGGACCGGCAAACAGTGGGTAGCCGATCCGCGCTATCTTGACCACAACTGGTCATGGCGACCCTACTTCTATCAGATCCTTGCAGAAGGCGGCGAGGATAGCCGGGTCATATTGTCCAATCGTTACCGGGACGCAACCAGCAACCAGTACTGCATGACCTCCGGCCTGTTCATCGATGACAGTCGGCATCTTTTGCTGGTCGATATCGACGTATCCGAACTGCTCGGCAAAAGCGACCGAGTGAACTTGCCGAAAAGCTGGGAACCGGAGGCCTGATGCCGGCCGCACTAACTTTGCGCGCCGGACACCGAGCGCTGCAGCACATTCGCGACAACGGTCTGAAACCGGCCGATGTGCACCTGATACCCGGTGCCGCCGGTGGGCCCAAGGCGCTCGGCATTCAGGGTCTGGACCTCGCGCTGTTCGGGGAGTGGCTGCCCCGAGCACCGCAGCCGCGCAGCCTGATCGGCGCCTCCATCGGCAGCTGGCGTTTCGCTAGCGCCTGCCTGCCGAATCCTGTCGAAGGTTTGCGGCGCTTAGGTGAGCTCTACACGACACAACGCTTCCCGAAGGGCATCAGCGTGGCCGAAATCAGCCAGCGCTGTGGCACCATGCTCGACGACCTGCTGGAGGGTCGCTTCGCTGACATGCTGGCGAACCCCAATTACCGCCTGAACGTCATGGTTGTGCGTAGTCTCGGGCTTCTCCAGCATGACGCGCCCTCGCGTCTCGGCGTTGGACTGGGCGGGGTCATAGGTGCAAATCTTATTGGCCGCCGCCACCTGAAACGCTATTTCGAAAGAGTCATCCTGCACGACCCTCGCTGCCAGCCACAGCTCGGAGACCTGCGGGACTTCCCCAGCACTCACGTACCTCTCAGTCCGGACAACCTTCGGCCCGCACTGCTCGCTTCGGGCTCGATTCCAATGGTCATGGAGGCCGTGCGTGATATTCCGGGCGCTGCCAGTGGAGCCTACCGCGATGGCGGACTGCTCGACTATCATCTGGATCTGCCCTACCAGGCACCCGGGGTGGTGCTCTACCCCCACTTCATCGATCGCGTGGTGCCCGGCTGGTTCGACAAGACCCTGCCCTGGCGCAAGGGCTGCCCCGAACAGTTGAAGGACGTGCTGCTGGTGGCGCCGTCGCGCGAGTACCTGGCCGCCCTGCCCTACGGAAAACTTCCGGATCGCAAGGACTTCACCCGCTTCCTGAATGATGACGAGAGCCGCGAACGCTACTGGCGCAAGGCGATGGATGCAAGCCGGCGCCTGGGTGACGAGTTCATCGAACTGGTCGATGGCGGACGCCTCGCCGAGCGGCTGCAGCCGCTCTAGGGTATTCATGCCACACCCCTTCGCCCTGCCTCGCTCAAGCCGCTCGGCTCTGGATGACAGCCTGATCGTACTGCGCCTTGCCGTGCTTTATGCGCTGCTTGGCCTGGGCAGCCACTACCTCGCCGCCTGGTTGATGCGTCGAGGTGCCAGCAGTCTTCACATCGACACCCAGTTCCTGCTACTGGATGCAATTTTTGGTGCTGGCATCATTCTGGGCAGCCTGCTGATCGCCTGGCTGCTGCGACCGGGTGAAGCACTGCGGTGGTTATTCGGGCCGACGCCCTCCCGGCTCAGGGTGCTACTGCTTGCACTTGTTGGAGCCGCAGTCATGGTCGCAATCGCCGATCCGCTGGCTGGCTGGCTTGACCTGCGCATAAGCCGCGAAGAGATCCTCCCAGAACCGGTGGAGCCTCCGCGCGGCGTCGCACCCCTCCTTGAACTCAAAGGGGGTCGACTGGTTGCCGGTCTGGCTATCGCCATCCTGTGGATTCCCCTGGCCGAAGAGCTGGTGTTTCGCGGCTGGCTGTTCAAAGGGCTGGCCCATACCCGCCCCGGTCTGCTGGTGGCACTGCCCTCGACCACCATCATCTTCGCCCTGCTTCACAGTTTCTATAGCCCTGGAGGGGTTCTGGTGATCGGCTTGCTTGGCGCGTTTCTTGGGTGGCTGCGCTGGCGTTATGATCAGCTCCTGCCCTGCGTGCTTTGTCACGCACTGTATAACGGGCTGACGTTGCTGATGGTCGCGCTGTGGTAGCCAACCTTGTCTGCGAACTCTGTGGCGGGGCCTGCCGACCCTTCCACAGTGATCGACGGCGCGAGTACTGGCGCTGTGAAACATGCCTGTTGGTGCAGGTTCCCCCCGCATGGCACCTCCCTCCCTCCGCAGAACGGGCCATCTACGACCTTCATGAAAACCAGCTTGAGGATCCGGGCTACCAGCGGTTTCTCTCACGCATGGCCGAGCCGCTGGCGGAGCGGGTGCCTACCGGAGCGGAAGGCCTCGATTTTGGCTGCGGCCCTGCTCCGGCACTGGCAGCAATGCTGGGCAGGAAAGGTCTGAAGGTGAGCCTTTACGACCTTTATTACCATCCCGATGCCAACGTGTTCGCTCGCTGCTGGGACTTCATCACTGCTACCGAGGTCGTGGAGCATCTGGCTCGTCCCGGTCAGGAACTGGAGCGTCTCTGGAAATGCCTGCGGCCCGGGGGTTGGTTGGGAATCATGACCAAGCGGGTAATTGACACGGACGCATTTTCTCGCTGGCACTACAAGAACGACATGACGCACATCAGTTTTTTCAGCGATGCGACCTTTACCTGGCTCGCAAACCACTGGAACGCCGAACTGCACTCGGCAGGTGCGGACGTAGTGCTGTTGCGCAAGCCGCTCAGTCGAGAACCCGACGCGATCCCTTGAAACTCCGTTGCCAGTGATTGGCGTGCAGGCTGTCGACCCGAACCCGGCCACCGGTACTGGGAGCATGCAGAAAGCGCCCATCGCCCACATAGATTCCCGCATGATCGACACTACGTCCACTCATGGCAAAGAGCACCAGATCGCCAGGCTGCAGCGGTGTCCGGGCGGCCCCCCGGGGCGCGTCAAGGGCAAAGAGCTCGGCCGTCGTGCGGGGCAGGCTGAGCCCCACCGACTCACGGAAAACATACTGAATGAGTCCACTGCAGTCGAAGCCTGTCGCAGGGGAGCTGCCGCCATAGCGGTAGGGGGTACCGATCAGGCTGAATGCGTGGAAGAGGACCTCGTCGTGTATTTGCCCGCTGGGAGGGGGCGGCGCGACACTTACCGGCGCAACCGCGGCAGGCTTTGGCGTACTCGCACAACCGGCCAGCACCAGCACCAGCACCATCAGAAACAATAAAGGCCCGAATTTCAGCATCGTACAGCACCTTTCAAGAACCGCAGTCAACTTAACATGCCTCGCCTGGGTGGACAGGTCAAGTATTCGGGGCCGGTTTGCCGGGGCCGGCTCAGAGATTGATCAGGTTCAGGTGCCGTGGCGCTGCCGTATCGTCGATTGTCAGGCCCGCAAAATCGAACAGTTTGGGATCGGCCAACTGGGAGGGATGCACATGGCAAAGCGCCCGAAAGATGTTGTCGACCCGGCCCGGGGATTTCCGCTCCCAGTCGACAAGCATCTCCTTGACCACCTTGCGCTGCAGGTTTTCCTGCGAGCCGCAGAGATTACAGGGAATGATTGGAAACTCCTTCAGCCTGGCATATGCCGCTATGTCCTTCTCGTTGCAATAGGCGAGCGGGCGAATGACGACATTCCGTCCATCATCCGATAGCAGCTTGGGTGGCATGGCCTTGAGGCTCCCGCCAAAGAACATGTTCAGGAAGAAGGTTTCGACGATGTCGTCACGGTGATGACCAAGAGCGACCTTGGTTGCACCGATTTCATCGGCGAAGGTATACAGGTTTCCGCGCCGAAGCCGGGAGCACAGCGAGCACGTAGTCTTGCCTTCGGGGACCTTTTCCTTTACGACCGAGTAAGTATCGCGCTCGAGGATGTGATAGGGCACCCCGACCTGATCCAGGTAAGCGGGCAGCACGTCCTCCGGAAAACCTGGCTGCTTCTGATCCAGGTTCACGGCTACCAGTTCAAAATTGACCGGCGCTACCTTCTGCAGGTGCATCAGCATGTCCAGCAGCGTGTAAGAATCCTTCCCACCGGACAGGCAGACCATGATCCTGTCGCCCTCTTCGATCATCCGGTAATCGGTTACCGCGTTGGCTGTGAGGCGACGAAGCCGCTTTTGCAGCTTGTTCTGGTTAACGCTCAGGGTGGTCATGGCAAGGAAGGTCCGAAGAAAACGAAGGGCCGAAGTTTACCCTTAACCTGCTTCAGAAAAAACAACGCCCCCCGCCGGCCGGATGACCGACGAGGGGCGTCTACCACTCGCCTGGCGATCAGTAACGCAGATAGATCGGGCCTATGCCGAAACCCCAGAAGATCACTGCGGTCGCAATCATTCCGACCAGTACCACCAGGCCCACAGCGAGAATGGAGCTGGAGAACAGGAAACCCTCTTCGGTGGGAATATCCATGAAGATCGGGATTCCCTGATACAGCAGGTAGGTAGTGTAGGCGATGGCCGCGGTGCCCACTGTCATGGCCAGCCACAGGTTCGGATAGAGTGCGCACAGGCCCGCGATGAACAGTGGCGTGGCGGTATAGGCAGCGAAAATCACGCAGTCGGTGAATGAGGGAGACGAGTCATAGGTCCGCGCCATCCAGTGAATGAAAGCCCCCATTACCACGACGCCCGCCAGCATGGCTATGTAGGACAGCGCAGTCATGTACAGCGCGCTTTCCTGGGTCAACCGAACGGCGTCCTGGGTACCGATGGACCAGCCGACCTGGGTGGTGCCGATGTACGCCGAGACGACCGGAATGGCGGCGAGTACCAGCACGTGAAGCAGGTACACCGGGCCGATGCTGCGCTCTTCACCCTTGATGTCCCGCCATTCGCGGTCGGGGTGGGTGAACAGACCTAGTACGTGGTTGATCATGGTCAGTACTCCTTGTTATCGATCCCGCTGTCGCAGTCGGAGACCGGCAGCAGGTGGAAAGCTGCGACCGAATGTCGCAGGCCTTGACCAAGACTATAGTCGAAAGTCGCATTCTGAAAACCCGCCTGGTTAGAGTGTTTGGCGACTTCAGGACTCGCCATAATAGCGTTTCAGAATTATGTAGGCCTCGTTGATCCTTTGCGCCGTTTCGGTCACGCCTCCCCGGTCCGGATGATGCAGCGCAACCAGCTCGCGATAGCGCCGTCGCACGCTGGAAGGCCCGACTGGCGCCTTCAGACCGAACACTTCATGGGCCTCAGCTACCTCTGCGTCGGGCAATTGGATGCCCCTCCAGAACGTCGCCAACAGAGCTTCGACGTCCTCACGCTGGGTTGTGCGCCATTGCTCAAGATCGAGGTAGTACTTTCGCAGGGGGTCGGCCCTCTCCAGGCCAGGTTCGGCAACGGGCAAAAGTTCCAGACGAATGCCGCGCGGATTTATGTGGAGTTGATGCCCCCCCGCTCGGAGTTCGTCCGAGAGCAGATATAAGCTGTGGAAAAGCAGAAAGTGCACACGAAACAGCTTCAGAGGATCGCGCAGGGCATCGGTCTCGGCGAAGGGCGACTCTGGGTATCGCTCGGCCAGTTGCTTGAGAACAGCATGTTCGCTCACCCCTTCTGGGCTGCCCTGCACAATCGAAAGCAGGGTTGCGCTAAAGCCAGGCGGCAGAGGTAGACGGTTTGAAGCTTGCGAATCGGACATGGGTCCAGTCTAAGCGATAGCAGCCTGCCGGGCGATGTCATAAAAATGCCACGGCACTGCAAACCAGCGGTCATGCTCAGTCGGTATCTATGTCCCTCCATTCCAAACATGACAAACGAGAGGGACCTTGCATGCAGAACCGGATGCATATTGCGGCTATTGCACTCTGCCTGAGCGGCCTTATGGGCTGTAACAGTGATAGTAGCGATCGTCCCACACCACCCCCGGTCGCAGAGCAACCGGCAGAACCAGTAGAGGGAGAGCCTGGGAAAGGCAGCCTCAAGGGTATCCGCCTGGGCTTCGTTGGCCGATACAGCTCCGGCGTGTTCAACCAGAGCGCAGCGGAAATTCCGGTCTTCGACCCGGTCAACCGTCAGATTTTCGTGGTCAACGCGCAGTTGGGGGCCATCGATGTACTCGACGCGGCCGATCTCGGATCGCCGGTCAAGGTCCGGACGCTGACCGTGGAGAACATTGCTCCCGGAGCAGTGGTCAATAGCGTCGCTTATCATGATGGGCTGATCGCCGTTGCGATCGAGTCTAGCCCCAAGACTGATCCAGGCTATGTGGCCTTGTACAACGCCACCAGCCTCACTCTGCTCGACGTGAAACAGGTCGGCGCACAACCGGACATGCTTACCTTCACGCCTGACGGCCGGTACGTGCTTGTCGCCAACGAAGGTGAGCCAAGCGATGATTATCAGACCGACCCGGAAGGCTCGGTAAGCGTGATCCAGGTCGGCATAGGTGCACTGGGTTCGGTACGGACTGCAGGGTTCAGACAGTTCAACAGCCAGAAGCAGGCGCTGATAGCTCAGGGGGTTCGCATCTTCGGGCCCAATGCCACGGTCGCGCAGGATCTGGAGCCCGAATACATCACTGTATCGGCAGATGGCCGAACGGCCTGGATCGCGCTGCAGGAAAACAATGCACTGGCCCGCCTCGATGTAGAGCGCGCTGAAATCACTTCAATCATGCCGCTTGGCTACAAGGACCATGGCGTGCCGGAGAATGGACTAGACGTCAGCGATACGGATGGCCGGATAGACATCCGCGCCTGGCCCGGCTTGTTTGGAATGTATCAGCCCGACAGCATCGCCAGTTATCAGGCGAGCGATAGCAGGACCTATATAGTCACTGCAAACGAAGGGGACGCCCGTGCCTGGGGCGAGACCAATGCCGCCTACTTCGCTGGAGACGCCTCATTAGGCTTCGTTGAGGAATTTCGGGTAACGCATCTGGTGCATCGTAACGGGTTCAACCGTCGTCTCGGCAACGACTTGCCCCCGCAGCTTCGCGCCCTCGGTGCCGGTGCCCTGCTGAATCCCGACGTCTTCGGCTATTGCGGAGCGACCGCCGGCGATCCGGGCAACTGCAGCACCAGTGACCAATTGGGCCGCCTCACCGTTACCTGGACGAAAGGGTACCGTACCAATCCAGATGGGAGTCCAGTGATGTTCAACACCGCGGGCCAGGAGGATCCCGCGGGGGACCGTATCATGTATGACCGTCTATATACCTTCGGTTCACGCTCGGTCTCGATCTGGGATGCAGATGGCGAGCTGGTTTGGGATTCGGGCGACCAGATGGAACGTTTTTTGGCCAGCGAAGACTGCCTCGCCGGCGCCGAGCGTGATACCCCCTGCAGCAACTGGTTCAACGCAAACCATTCCGCACGAAACAGTTTCGACAACCGTAGCGACAACAAGGGCCCTGAGCCGGAAGGGTTGGTGCTGGGCCAACTGGATGGCCGGACCTATGCCTTCGTTGGACTCGAGCGCATGGGCGGAGTGATGGTCTACGATATAACCGACCCACGCACCCCTGGATTCGTCGACTACCTCAACACTCGCGAAGATTGGACCAGCGACCCGGCGAGCAATCTTGCCAGCGTCGGTGATCTGGGGCCGGAAGGACTTTACTTCGTAACGGCCTCCGATTCCCCCAACGGCAAGCCACTGCTGATCATCGGAAACGAGGTAAGCGGAACGACCTCGATATACGAGATCGAGGCGCTGTACGAGCCCTGATAGACTCGGTCCCGGTAGTGAGCTGAACTCAGCGGCTCGCAGTCATCACTGCGAGCCGCTGCCGTGTCAGGCCACGCTTTCGAGCAACTGCGTCTTATCTGTCGCGCATGCCTCCCTGGCTGCTTCGAGAAAGTCCGCTCCCCAGCGGGATATATCATTTCCGGAAACGACGGCGAACAGTTCGCGCAAGCGCGACTCCCGCTCTGCCGCCCCCAGCGTCAATCCAAGGTAGAGCGTATCGCGCAGATCGTGCGGGTCGTGCGGATTGGTCAGGAGTGCGCCGTGCAGCTCTGCGGCCGCCCCCGCGAACTCGGACAGCACCAGCACACCTTTCCCTCCGCACAGCCCCTGGGTGGCGACATACTCCTTCGCGACCAGGTTCAATCCGTCTCGCAATGGAGTGATCCACATCACGTCCGCCATCAGATAGTAGGGGACGAGTTCGCGAAACGGGAAAGCGCGATAGAAGAACTGCACAGGCACCCAGCCCACCCGGGAGTAGCGTCCGTTGATACGACCTACGGCCTGTTCGATCTGCGCCAGCAGGCCTTCGTACACCGTCATTTCCTTTGCGGCCGGGACGCAGATGCTTAGCAGCGTAACCTTGCCAAGCAGTTCTGGACGGGCCTCCAGCAGCGCCTCGAATGCCAGCAGTTTGGCAAGAATACCCTTCGTATAGTCCAGTCGCTCGACCGACAACACTACCCGCACGCCGCGCAGCGTACCGCGAAGCTCTTCCATGAGTGTCTGGCAGGCCGGTTCGTCCATCACGCTCTTGACCCGATTGACGTCCAGCCCTACGGGATGTGCGCCAAGCCCGATCCGCCGACCGTGAACGCGGATCGCCGTGGCCATCGATTCGATGCCGACAGCACAACCGAAACTCAGGAATCGTGGCGCACAGCCACGGCTTTCGATCACCTCCAGCGGGGCGACCCCTCTCACTACATCGACGAAGTTCTCTGCCTGACGGGGAATATGGAAGCCGATGTAGTCGCACTGGAGAAGACTGCCGATGATTTCGCGGCGCCAGGGCAGTACGTTGAACACATCCGCCGACGGAAAATAGGTATGGTGAAAGAATGCAATATTGAGGTCCGGCCGCAGCTTGCGTAGATAGGAAGGCACCATCCATAGGTTGTAATCGTGAATCCACACCAGAGCTCCTTCGGCGGCCTCCGCCGCGGTCCGCTCCGCGAACAATCGATTGACCTTCAGAAAAACTCGCCAGTCCTCCTCCCGAAATACCGCCCGTTCCCAGAATGTGTGCAATGTGGGCCAGAACGCTTCCTTGGAAAAACGTTTGTAAAAGATGTCCACGTCGTGCTTGGTCAGCGCAACCCGCGCTGCCACCAGGCCAGGGAAACGCTCTTGGTCCACCTTGGTATGAACCTCGAAGGCACCGTTTTCTCTCGGTTCATGCGTGGACCAGGCCACCCAGGACCCGGTCTGCCCGGCCTCGAAGAAACTCAGAAGCGTTGGAAGGATGCCGTTCGGCGAGCTCGGCGGACGGCGCTTGAGCTGCCCCTCCTCCGTGTACTCCTCGTACGGGAGCCGATGGTAGACCATGACAAGATCGGATTTGCCCTTGATATTCAGGTCTGGCAGCTCGTTGTCTACTCCAAGCGGCCCGAGAAATCCGAAATGCGCTATCGCTTCCAGGATCCCACCGCAGCCGCTCAGCTTCGCGTGCAGGACCTTCGCCCGATCAGCGGTGGCCTCAAGCAACCTCTCTTCCGATTCGCCGACGCAAACCCCCATGAATCCCTGCTCATACATCGACAGGTCGTTAAGCGTGTCGCCGGCGACGAGAACATCCTGCTCGGGAACAGACAGATGCTCGATCAAACGACGCAGGGTGCTGCCCTTGTTCACTCCGCGGGGTAAAAAATCCAGATACATATTGGCGGAGAACAACAGATCGCAGCCAAGCGCCTCGGCCTTGCGCTGCAACTCATCGGTGACCGCAGCCGGCTCGCAGAAGAACGAGCAGCGGCGCTGCTGCGGTACGTCCTGCCGCTCCAGCCCGGCAAGGCCACCGACGTGCTGCATTATGACCTGCTCGCCCGGCCATGTGGCCTCGATCTCGCTTTGCAGGGGATACACGGCCTGGAGGGTCTTGCCGCAGAGAACGCTCGCCCCCACGTCACAAATGATGTAGTCGGGGCGCGGTATGGCGGGGTCGGATAGAAGCGGTACGACCACCTCCAGCCCGCGGCCGGTCACGAAAACCAGCTGGATGCCCGGGTGGGCGCTGATCAGTTGATAGAGGCGCTGACGATTTTCAGGGTCGCCAGCCAGAAAGGTACCATCGAGATCGGTTGCAAGAATCATGTTGTACGCACTCCTTTGTGCGCCGAACGGCCCTATCCATCTGCTGGCCTGCGTTCGGCGGGTTCTGCATCGACTACGGCAGAGTCCTGGGTGTAAAGCGTTTCGTCTTCGACCGTCGGGTACTCTGTAGGACCCGTTTGATCGTCCAGCGCCATCTCCAGCATGGCGGTAGAGGTGCGCACCATAGGTACGAAATGGCCGGGCTCTTCGACGATCTCGTCCTTGGTGTTGCGAGACTGCACAAGCGCATACCCAGCGCAGGCAGCGAAGAGCACCGCGAACAGCAGCGGCAAGGCGTAAGCACCGATCATGCCCATAAGCACACCGGCCAGAGCCGGCCCGATGGCAGACCCTATCCCGTTCAGGAGCAGCAAGGCGGCGCTACCGGAAAGAATTTCTTCCTGGTGTAAATGATCTATCAGGTGAGCCACTATTACCGGATAAACAGCGAATGCGCCGGCACCGAAGATCGCAGCAGCGAAAACCAGTCCGGAGCCGAAGGGTCCGAGGATCGCCATCAGCAGACCGCCCACCGCCGAAATTCCGGCAATGATCGCCAACGCCAGCCGTCGGTCGATCCGATCCGAGAGCAGACCTAGCGGCCACTGCATCACCGCGCCAGCAATGATCGCGACGGAGATAAAACTGGCGATCTGCGCAGCCTCCATCCCCATCCTCGCGGCATAAACGGCCCCTAGTCCCCAGAAGCCACCCATCGCAGTCCCGGCCAGCAGCGAGCCGAGCACCGCGACGGGCGCGGCGCGCCAGAGCGACTTTATCGACATGGCGGGGGTATCGGTGATAAGTGGTTGCGGGAGCCGGGTTACTGCGACCGGAAGAATCGACAGCATGAGAAAGATCGCTGACACCGCGAACAGAGTGAACAGCAAGGGACTTTCCAGTCTCAGGAACTGCTGTGCCAGAGCGAGCGCACCCAGATTGACCACCATGTAGACGGCAAAAACCTGGCCACGGCGCTCACCGGGAGCCTGGGTGTTGAGCCAGCTTTCGACGACCGTATAGATGCCGACCAGCATGACACCCGTCAACACCCGCAGAACGAACCAGAACACCGGGTCTATTATCAGCGCGTGCAGCAGGATGAAGGCGGCGGTTCCCGCGGCGAAGAAACTGAACGCACGTATATGACCCATTCGCCGGATAAGCCGCGGGCAAATGTAGGTCCCCAGGATGAAACCTGCGAAGTAAGCCGAGCCCAGCAGACCAAGAGTCTGATCGGTAAAACCTTCCGCGCTGCCGCGCAACGCGAGCAGGGTGTTCATAAGGCCGACGCCGAGCAGGAGAAAGCCCGCTCCAGTCAATAGCGCGCCAATGGGCAACAAGATTGGGATCATGGATCCGGCTTCCCCCCAGGAAAGTGAAATAATTGCGGTTCGATAGCCGGCATCCCGGCAAAATCAGTTCTAGCTGTAAGAACCATAGTGCAGGTGAGCGGATCTTTCCACCTCTCCCGCGCACCCGTGCGGCAACCCGTGCCGCGTTGTCAGGCCTTCTGGTCATAGCGTCTGAACAGGTACACTCGGGCTGAACTTTCCCGTAAGCACCCCGGTCTCCCTATATGTCCAGCCTGAAAGACAATGCTCGAAAACTGTTTTCTCCTCTGTTGAATCGACTCGAAGGTGGCGATGAACCATGCATCTACTCACCGCGAAGCCGGCTCATCCTGTGGGTCATGAGCGGCCTGTTCCTTGCACTCGGAGCAGGGTTGGGCTTTTTCGTTCCCGAAGGCACCGATCCCGCGTTTCTGATACCGGTGACAGTATTCTGCGTGGTTGGCCTATTGGGCATGTTGGTCGCCTGGCTTGGCTCTGATCGTGCTGTCGCACGGCTTTGGCGCAATCGCTAGGGGGGGACTATTGACCACGAAAGTTCTACTGCTTGTTGCCCACGCGCCATCACCCAACACCTGCGCCCTCGCTGAAGCGGTTCTACGCGGAGCCCAACACCCGGATGTCGGCGCGGTAAGGGCCCGTTGGGTCCAGCCCTTGCATGCCACCCCGGACGACGTGCTTCAGGCGGACGCCATCATTCTCGGTACCACCGAGAATCTCGGCTACATGAGCGGTGCGCTGAAGGATTTTTTTGATCGCTGCTACTACCCGGTGCTGGAGCACAAGCAGGGCATGCCCTGCGCGCTTTACATCCGCGCCGGACTCGACGGAACCGGCACGCGCCGTGCGATCGAGGGCATCGTCACCGGCCTGCGCTGGAGCTGGGTGCAGGCGCCGCTCATCATGAAGGGTGAATGGCAGGACGCATTTATCACCCAGGCAGAGGAACTTGGCCTTTTCATGGCGGCAGGGCTGGAAGCGGGTATCATCTAGCCCGATTTCACAGCGGGGCTTCTGGAATGGGCATTTCGGACTTATACTCGGCCTTATGAACGAACTTTTGGCGTGCGTCGAGCGATGTTATGAGCTGGCAGAGGAGCGCCTCGGCCGCTCATTCGCACGCCCCGCCGTCGCGCTTGATCTACGGGGCCAGCGCGCGGGCGTGGCCTATCTGAATCGCAACCTGTTGCGCTTCAACGCTCAGATGTACAGCGAGCATGGCGAGGAGTTTCTTCGCGAAACCGTGCCCCATGAGGTGGCACACCTGCTCGCCCATGCGCTGCACGGCAGCCGGATCAGACCACACGGGGCCGAGTGGCAGAGGCTCATGACCGGCCTGTTCGGGCTGCCTGCCAAACGTTGTCACGATTATCCTGTGGTTCATGCCCGTCGACGCACCAGTTACTTGTACAAATGCGCCTGCCCGGTACCTGTGCCCTTCACTGCGCAGCGTCACGCCTGGGTCGGCAAGGGGCGCCGATACCAGTGTCTGCGTTGCGGCACGCTGCTGCACTTTACCGGTCACCGCCGGGTGGCCTGAGACCTGTCAGAGTAGCGGTGGAGCCTGATCGGCGTGCCGCAACAGTTGCACATAGGGGCGCAAGGTGTAGCCGAGCCTTGACTCGAGCGCATCGGCCCACGCCAACATGTTCTCCCGCTCCAGCGGCAGACGGCCGCCGGCCGGTATGAACAGCAGGATATTGCCCTCTTCCACCACTACCTGCAGATAGTCCTGCCCGAACATGTCTTCAAGAAGGCTGGCTGCGTAAGGCTGGCCGCTCTCCCCCATCTGCCACTGATTGATTACCATCAGACCACCGGGGCGAAGAGCCGCATGGCAGCTCCGGAAGAATTCGCGTTGCAGTTGAAGCCGCGATATTCCGCCCTCCATGTACAGGTCGGTGAACAGCAGGTCACAGCTGGCGGGACTTGCATGCAGATACGCTTGGGCACAGCCCGGAGCAATTTGCAGACGATCATCGGTTGCCAGTCCCATCCAGCGACTGGCAAGCTCAATCACCGCGGGGCGCAGTTCTATGGCGGTGACATGCTCTGGCGAGAAATGACCGAGCAGACAGTTGGTGAGCGAGCCACCCCCCAGGCCCAGCACCAGCACCCTCGACGGACGCTGCTGCCAGTACAGACCGAGCAGCATGGCACGAGTGTAGTCGTATTCGAGCCACGCCGGATCAGCGATGAAACTGCAGCTCTGCTCGGTCTGCTCACCGAAATACAGAAATCGGTAGCCCGCCGCTTCGGTTACCCTCAGCTGGCCGTAATCATCGCGTCTGGATTCGAGAAGCAGTTCTTCCTGGGTCACTGGTGCGCGCCTGAATAGCTCGAAAAGTCGTCTGATCATCGGGTCGTGTGCGGGTCTTCGACAGTCCTCAGGGTAGCATCTTCATCGACCGATTGCGCCCGGTGGGTATCGCACCATCTTGGTTCCGTCTGCTCTGACATGCACCTTCGTAGGACAGCCGCACACGCTCGGCAAATGGCGAGCATTCGGCTGCGGCGTTATCCAGCAGCTTTAATAAACCGCTCTATCCTGCTGTTATCAAAATCATTCCCTGCTAGCACGACGCGCCGCTGCACCGACTGGCACACCCCTTGCTTTATGAAAATTGTCCGGTTGCGAATGCGCCGGATGTTCCGAGCGGTCAAAGGCGACCGCTGCCTGAGGAGGCACGGAACGGAATGCGCCAGGCAGTGCCGCCGGATGACATTCCTACATACCCATGAATACAGGCAAAGGCGCCTGGAGTCCCCCGGATTCCAGGCGCCTTTTTTTTCGACAGAGGAAAGGCTATGAACTCCATCGTCAACCCGATCAAGAGCGAAACGCTGGTCATCATCGGCAACGGCATGGTCGGTCATCACTGTGTCGAGCAGCTCATCGAGCGCGGCGCCCTGTCTCACTATGATGTGCATGTTTTCGGCGAAGAGCGCCAGCGCGCCTACGACCGCGTGCACCTTTCCGAGTATTTCGGTGGCCGTGACGCCGAATCGCTGGCTCTTTGCGCACCCGACCTGTACGACTGCCATGGTGTGCACCTGCACCTTGGCGTACAGGTGCTGGAAATTGATCGCGACAACCGGGAAGTCATTACCACACAGGGTCGCCAGCGCTATGACCGTCTGGTGCTGGCGACCGGCTCCTATCCCTTTGTGCCCCCAATCCCCGGCGCTGAAGGCAACTCGCGGCTGGTCTATCGAACGCTGGAAGATCTGGACGGCATCCGCGCTGCGGCAACCAACGCTCGTCGTGGCGTCGTGGTCGGCGGCGGCCTGCTGGGCCTTGAGGCTGCCAATGCGCTCAAGTCGCTTGGGCTGGAAGCCCATGTGGTGGAGTTCGCCCCGCGGCTGATGCCGGTGCAGCTGGATGATGAAGGGGGCGCCGCTTTGCGGGCCCGCATCGAGGCCCTCGGCGTAGGAGTACACCTCTCCCGTGCAACCAGGGAAATCGTCGCTGGCACGGATTACGCCTACCGCATGAACTTCAGCGACGGCGAATTCCTCGAGACCGATCTGATTCTCTTCTCTGCCGGCATCCGTCCGCAGGATGCACTGGGCCGCCAGGCCGGCCTGGCAATCGGCGAGCGCGGTGGTGTGGTCATCGACAGTGACTTCCGTACCAGCGATCCCACCATTTACGCCATCGGCGAATGCGCTGCCTGGAACGGCACCTGCTTCGGCCTGGTGGCTCCCGGTTACACCATGGCGCGCAACCTCGCGCTGCAACTGGTCGGCGAGGATCACGAGTCCTTCGTCGGCGCCGATATGTCCACCAAGCTCAAGCTGCTGGGTGTGGATGTCGGATCGATCGGCGATGCTCATGGCGCCACACCCGGCGCCAAGAGCTATCGCTTTATCGATGAATCCAATAACAGCTACCGCCGCCTGGTAGTTTCCCCTGATGGGAAGACCGTGATCGGGGCGGTGCTGGTCGGGGACAACAGCTATTACGACACGCTGCTGCAGTACGCACAGAACGGCATCAAGTTGCCGGCGGATCCATCGACCCTGATCCTGCCGGTTTCCGACGGCGCACCAACGCTGGGCGCTGATGCTCTGCCTGACACCGCAACGCTGTGCTCCTGTCACAACGTAAGCAAGGGCGCCGTTTGCTGCCAGGTGGATGCCGGCATCACCGATCTTGGCGAACTGAAAGCGGTGACCAAGGCCGCAAGTGGCTGCGGCGGATGCGCCGCGCTGGTCAAGCAGGTATTCGAGCACGAGCTCAGCGCCCGCGGGGTCGAAGTCGACAAGAGCCTTTGCGAACACTTCGCCTATACCCGCCAGGAGCTCTACGGCATCGTCCGGGTCGAAGGTATCGAGACCTTCGAGGAGCTGCTTGCCAAGCATGGCAAGGGCCACGTGGGCTGCGACATCTGCAAGCCTGCGGTGGGCTCGATCCTGGCCTCCTGCTGGAACCAGCCGATCACCGATCCGCTGCTGGTCCCTCTGCAGGACACCAACGATACCTTCATGGCGAACATGCAGAAGAACGGCACCTACTCCATCGTGCCGCGCATCGCCGGTGGCGAGATCACGCCGGATAAGCTGATCACCCTGGGCGCCGTTGCCAAGAAATACGATCTGTATACCAAGATCACCGGGGGCCAGCGCATCGATCTGTTCGGCGCACAGCTGCACCAACTGCCGGATATTTGGGCAGAGCTGATCGAAGCCGGCTTCGAAACCGGCCACGCCTACGGCAAGTCCCTGCGCACGGTCAAATCCTGTGTGGGAAGCACCTGGTGCCGCTACGGCGTGCAGGACAGCGTCGGCATGGCAATCGCCCTGGAAGATCGTTACAAAGGCCTGCGCGCACCGCACAAGATCAAGTTCGCGGTCAGCGGCTGCACCCGCGAGTGCGCTGAGGCGCAAAGCAAGGATATCGGCGTGATCGCCACTGACAAGGGCTGGAACCTCTATATCTGCGGCAACGGTGGAATGCGTCCACGCCATGCCGAATTGTTCGCCACCGATCTGGATGATGCCACGCTGGTTCGCTATATCGACCGGGTGCTGATGTTCTACGTACGTACCGCGGACAAGCTGCAACGCACGTCGGTCTGGCGCGAAAGCCTCGAAGGCGGCCTGGACTATCTCAAGGAGGTCATCATCGAAGACAGCCTGGGCCTGTGCGCCGAACTCGAAGCGCAGATGCAATTGGTAGTCGACCGCTACGAATGCGAGTGGGCCAACGCGCTCAAGGACCCGGAAAAACTCAAGCGCTTCCGCACCTTCGTCAACGACGAGCGAGGCGATCCGGACATTCACTTCGTCAAGGAGCGCGGCCAGCGGCGGCCGGTCCGCGCATCCGAACTTCACCTGATTCCCGTGACCGAGGAGGTACTCTGATGAGCCCGCTCAACACCCTGCGTTCCGTGGCACTCAAGCCCAGCATCTACCCCGTTGCCTGGCAGCCTCTTTGCAGCCGAGCCGATTTGGTCGCCAATTCCGGCGTAGTAGCCTGGCATCAGGGCGCCCAGATCGCATTGTTCTACCTGCCGGATGCGCCAGAAGGAGAACAGATCTTTGCGGTGGAAAACCGCGATCCGAAGTCTGGCGCCAATGTCATTGGCCGCGGGATCATCGGCCACCTGAAGGGCGATCTGGTTATCGCCTCCCCACTGTACAAGCAGCATTTTCGCCTGAAGGATGGCAGCTGCGTCGAATACCCGGACCAGCAGCTGGCAACCTGGCCGGTTCGGATCAATGGAGAGGCGGTAGAGATCGGACCCTCCTGCTGAACAGCCCGTGCACGGCAGCCCCGGCAAGGGCTGGCCAGGCCCGGAAAGCTGATGCAACTGGCAAGAGATGACGAACTGGCGGCGATGCGCGGGCTTCCCCGCATCGACCGGCCCGGGTTACCCTTCGCCTTTAACCCAAAGGAGACGTCCAATGCCCCGCGCAACTGCCCGCCACATCCTGGTAAACAGCGAAGCCAAGTGCAATGAACTGAAAGCAGCCATCGAAGGCGGTGCCGACTTCGCCAAGGTGGCCCGCGACAATTCCACCTGCCCTTCAGGCCGCAGCGGTGGTGACCTGGGCAGTTTCGGCCCGGGTCAAATGGTAAAGGAGTTTGATCAGGTCGTGTTCAGCGCACCGGTCAATGTGGTGCAGGGCCCGGTCAAGACCCAGTTCGGCTACCACCTGGTGGAAGTGACCAGTCGTCAGGATTGATCAGCAATTCAAAGCTGCCCACGCTGGGTTCTTCTCAGCGCGGGCGCCCGAATACCTGCGTCCAGTAAATCCCGCTGGGGCTTGCCTCATTTACCGAATAGGCCGCACCCATTTCAGTGAAATCGGGGTTCATTATGGTGCTGCAGTGACCCGGGCTCTGCATCCAGCCCGAGACGACCTGTTCTGGGGAGCTCTGCCCCGCTGCGATGTTTTCTCCGATACTGCTCCACCTGTAGCCATCACGCCTTGCACGGTCGCCTACATTGGTGCCGTCCGGGCTGATGTGACTGAAGTAACCCTGGTCGGCCATATCCCGGCTATGTGCGAGTGCCGAGGCGCCCAGAGTTTCACTCCAGCGTAACGGCCGCGCCGCCTCGAAGAACTCGGGCCCGCAGTTCTGAGCCTCGCTGCGCACCTGATTTATCTTTTCCAGGATCGCCTTTCCCGCATCTTGCCAATCACGCAGTTCATCTGACAGCAGTGGCTTGGCCAGAACAACCTGCCAACGGTTTGCAGTTCGCGAGACACCCACCTCTGCATAACGATTGCTCAGCAGCTCGGTACAATATTGACGAGCCAGAGCACCCAACGCCGCCTCAGCCTCCTGTGGGCCGCTGACTGCCATCGCTCGGGCACGGCTCGCCCGGTAACCGGCTGACTGCAGGGCGCTAAGGAGCCGCTCGCCGGTGTCTAGCCGTGCCGCGTTGAGCCGTTCATTGGGAGCCAGAGGCCCCGGAGAGGATACGCTTTGGCCGGCACACTCCGAACCCGATTGCCTGTATTCATTCAGCAACCGCACCAGCTCCGCGCCCCCCTCGTCGGCGAATACCGATGTGGTCGCGAGATGCAGGGCTGCCGCGCCGAGTACACCGACGGCGGTCCGGCTGAAATTCGCCGCCCTGCCGTTGAAAAATAATGAGTTGAGCATGGTGTGACCGCTTTGGTTGAACGCTATACTCGCCGCCCCACTTCTGGAGCTTCTACATGACAGCCGCAGATATCGAGATCCTCGCTAGGCCCGTTTCCGCCACACCCGACAGGGCAGAGGCGGAAACTACTCTGGGGGCCCTTTTCTCTGCCGGACCCCGGACTACCGAAGGCTCCGCGACGCCGTGGCATCTGCGCGGGGCTCGTCTGAACCACGAAAAGCGGGTAGGAATGCAGCCTCGGGGTACACGACGTTCCATGGGCAAGCGCTAGACAGCAAAAGGCCGGCATGCGCCGGCCCGTCCGCCTGCTATCCCGGGTCAGGCCTTGTCGACGCCGCTCTTGATGCTGTCCTTGACGTCGCCCTTGAGCTCCTGACCCTTGCCCTTGGTTTCCTGCAGCTTGCCTTCACCCTTCATGCTGTCGTCGTCGGTGGCCTCGCCAACGCCCTGCTTGCCCTTGCCAAGCGCCTCGTTAGCTGCACCCTTGATCTTGTCCGTAGTACTTCCCATGGCATTCACCTCTTGCGGTCGATACGTGTACCCGGTTGACCTGCCAAAAACCCCGGAAGTTCAAGCGGAAGGAAGGTCACACGTCTGCATCATGCGCATGTAGCCGAACATTGAGCTCGTCGATGATCGGCTCCCAGTCTGCATCGGCCATGATCTCCTCCTTGAGAAAAGCTGCCTGCGACTCGCTCCAGAAGGGTGCGGCCGATACCTTCACGTCGTCCGGCAGGGGACGGTGGCTGGCAATGAATGCCTCGATGCTGGATTCATCGGAATCGAGCCCAAGCTGCTCGAACAGCGTGCTCATGTCTTTGTTATGGGTGTCCATGGAAACTCCTCTCTGGTTTGTATGGAACGGGACACCAAGTAGATTGAATTAGACCCTGCACGGTTCCCAGGGTGGTGGCACTTCTTCCACTCCGGTTATCATGTGAACTCCATAGGCAGCCGACCAAGCAATGTCCGAACAATGTCCTGCGGTGCCACTGGCACCCGTCGCCTTTCCCCTCGCCAACCAGTTCTATCGCACTCACCGCAGCCGCATGCGCGCCCGCGGGCATCATCGAGTGCTAGTGCTGCGCGACGCCGCGATTTTCGCAGCGCTATGCCTCCAGCCCGCTGCGCAAGGCCACTGGCTGACCAACCTGATGGTTGCCCCCGAGCGCCGAGGCCTTGGCTGGGCAGGCCATCTGCTCGCGGAAGCACGGCGTATGTCGGAGGGTCCGATCTGGCTTTTCTGTCATCCTGAGCTCGAGTCTTTCTATCAACGTGCCGGCTACTGCCGATGCGAGATACTGCCCCCCGCCCTGTCGGAGCGTCTCGCTCGCTATCGGCAGTCGAAGCCATTGATTGCCATGCTGCATGGTGGCGGCTAAGCCCTCACCCAGGTGCACGAGCAAAGCGACATGCACAAAAAAGGTGCGCAGCTCGATATAGTCAGGCCGCATAACCCCGGCACAGGCTGCGCCAAAAAGATATAAGTCTTTGATATCAGAGCAGAATCAAAAATTGGCAAGCTAAATGCTAAGTGACCCCTGCCGACCGAATTCACATTCGAATCACACGACATGGGGTAACACAAAATGATGAAGAAAATCGCAGCTGCCGTCGCCACCGCCAGTACTCTGGGCTTTGCCGGCCTGGCTCAGGCCGAAGCATTTGCCACTCCCATTGGCGAGCTCGACGTCAGCATGACCGCTACCATCGCGTCCCAATACATCTGGCGCGGCCAGTCCCAGACCGACGGTCGTGGCGCAGTCCAGGCCAGTCTGGATATCGGGCACGAGTCCGGTCTTTATGCAGGGATCTGGGGTTCGAATGTCGATGCCGAGGATTTTGAAGGCGCAAGTGTCGAGATCGACTACTACGTCGGCTTCGCAGGTGAAATCACCGACAACTTTTCGTATGACCTGAGCTGGGCAGCGTACGAATTTCCGAAGGGATTCGAAACCGTCTATGAGGTCCTGGGAAGCGTGGGTTTCTACGGAGCCACTCTGGGCGCGAAGTATGCCTATGAGCCTTCCAGCTCACTTTACCTGCACGCCGGCTACGGCTTCGAGTTCGATAACGGGATCGGACTCGGTCTGCATTACGGTGTGACCGACCCGCGTAGAAGTGACGACAAGTACGCTGACTGGGCAGTGACCGTAGGCAAGACTGTCCTGGGCCTGGATCTGGCACTCATGTACAGTGACACCGATATCGGCAGCAGCGACTGCGGTTACGTGAGCAGCCGTTCCTGCGGCTCCAACTGGACGGTGTCCGCGTCGAAGACCTTCTGAATCGTCGCCCTGCCAACATGAAAAAAGGCGCCTACCGGCGCCTTTTTTCATTCAGGCCCGTGGCAACGTTACGCCCCGCTGGCCCTGATACTTGCCCCCACGATCACGATAGGACACTTCGCACTGCTCGTCGGATTCGAAGAACAGCATCTGTGCCACACCCTCGTTGGCATAAATCTTCGCCGGCAGCGTGGTGGTGTTGGAAAACTCAAGGGTGACGTGCCCTTCCCACTCTGGCTCGAGCGGCGTTACGTTGACGATGATTCCGCAGCGGGCGTAAGTACTCTTGCCGAGGCAGATAGTCAGGACGTTACGCGGAATGCGGAAGTATTCGACGGTCCGCGCCAGCGCAAAGGAGTTCGGGGGAATGATGCAGACGTCGCTCTTGATGTCGACGAAGCTCTTTTCGTCGAAATACTTGGGGTCGACAGTCGCCGAATGGATATTGGTGAAAACCTTGAATTCATCGGCGCAGCGAACATCGTAGCCGTAACTCGATACCCCGTAGGAAATGACCCTATCGCCCTCTTCGCCGCGAATCTGTCGCTCGACGAAAGGCTCGATCATCCCGTGCTCCAGGGACATGCGGCGGATCCAGCCGTCTGATTTGATGCTCATGGGTGTTCCTGCGCTGGCAAATTTAGGTGCAGTATCTTAGCGGTTAACGTCTTTCGACAAAAGTCCAGACTCTGGCTCAGTCGTCGCTGATACTGATGCTCGGTGCGGACTGTGCTCTGCGTGCCTGCTCGGCGATCCGCGCTCCGACATGCCGGGCCATATCCTGGTAGATCATGCTGATCTGGCAATCGGGCTCGGCGATCACGGTCGGAGTACCGCCGTCGGCCTGCTGTCGGATCATCATCGACAAGGGCATGGATGCCAGCAGATCGACCCCATACTGCTCGGCAAGTCGCTCCCCGCCTCCTTCGCCAAACAAATGCTCGGCGTGCCCGCAGTTCGAGCAGATGTGCACCGCCATGTTTTCCACCACCCCGAGCACGGGAATATGGACCTTACGGAACATCTCGATGCCCTTGCGGGCATCCAGCAATGCCAGGTCCTGGGGCGTGGTGACGATCACTGCGCCGGTGACTGGCACTTTCTGCGCAAGAGTCAACTGGATATCACCGGTACCGGGCGGCATATCGACGATCAGATAGTCAAGATCACTCCACGCCGTCTGGGTGAGCAACTGCATGAGTGCGCCCGAGACCATCGGGCCACGCCAGACCATCGGCGTGTTGTCATCCACCAGGAACGCCATGGACATGACCTCCACTCCGTGGGCCACTGGCGGCAGGAACCATTTCTGCTCGTGGACCTGCGGCCGCGTTCCCTCGGGCAGCCCGAGCATCAAGCCCATGCTCGGCCCATAGATATCCGCATCCAGCACCCCGACCTTCGCCCCTTCCCGAGACAGAGCCAGGGCAAGATTGACAGCAGTAGTGGATTTGCCCACGCCGCCCTTTCCTGAAGCTACCGCAACGATGTTGCGCACCCGATCCAGCGCGGGAACGCTGCCCTGTGCGGGGGCCCGAACGACGTCCCAATCGACCTGGATATCCGCTCCGACAACGCCTTCGACACTTTCCACGGCAATCTGCAGCATCTGGGCGATGCCTTTGACCAGATTGCCCGCCGCATAGCCGAGCACCAACCGAGCTCTGACTTGCCCGCGCTCGATCTCCAGCTCGCGAAGGCATCCGCCGGTTACCAGATCGTTGCCGGTATAGGGATCACGGTACTGAGCGAGTGCTGCTTCGACGGCGGAACGGTCGATGGTCATGAAGGGCTCCCCTTGGGTGAGTGTTGAGTGGGGCTATGCTACTGAAGGCGGCCGGACGGGGAAAGGCCGGTCTCGCCACATAAAGGGTTGGACAAGCCGGCTTAGGCCGGCCATCCTAGCGCTGGTGTCGGAGGGGCATCGCTCCCGGTGGAGCGCCCGGATTTCAAACCCGGTGGGATGCGCCAGGCGCGTCCGGTAGGTTCGACTCCTATTCCCCTCCGCCAGATCCTCAAGCCGCGTCGGCAGCCTGCGGTTCATCCTCGGCAGTGTCGGCCTGCTGGCCGCGCTCCTGCTGGGCTTCTTCGACCTTTTCCAGCAGCACCTCGAGCAGTGTCTCGCCACGGCTTCCGACCATCTCGACGAATACGTCCCGCACCGGCAGGCTCAGCTCGCGAAAGGCCTCGCGCTCTTCAGCAGTGAGATAGACGAGCTGGATATCGCTGTTTTCGGTGATGGTTTCCAGACGCTCCGCGTTAAGGCGTGTCTGAACGTCATGAATGTAGGGCACCAGCTCCTGCACGATTTCTTCCAGCATGTCCTGGCGGTCACCGGAGAGGTTCTCGTACCAGTCGTTGTTTGCCATGAAGGTTGCTATGAACTGCGCCTGGTTGGCAAAGATCAGATGGCTTTGCACCTGATAGAAATCCATCTCCTGATGCGCGAAAACCGGCTGGATGTTGCCGTCCAACTGACCGAGCTGGAGGCCGCTGTAGAGCTCCCCATATTCCATGGTGGTCGGATCGGCGCCGTAGGCCGCGTAGGTTTCACGCAGCAGACGATTGTCCATCGTACGGATGGCCAGGCCACGGAAATCCTCGGGTGTGCGGATCTCACGGTTAGCGCTCCAGACCTGCCAGCCCTCCGGTACGATCGCCAGCGGGTAAAGGTCACGCTCGGTGAACGCCCCGATCAGATCGGAGTGCTTGCGGAAGTCCTCGTCGTTGAGAATGCGCGCATTCAGTTCCTCGTCGTCAGTCAGCACGAAGTTAAGGCTGAACAGCTGCGATTCCGGAACCGTGCCACCGAGGAAGCCCGAGCCAAAGGCCAGTTCGATGGCGCCGGACTGCGCCTGGTCGTAGATGTCGGTCAGACCGCCGAGCTGACCATAGGGAAACAGGCGAACCTCGACTTCACCCTCGGTTTTCTGAGCGACCAGGTCGGCGAATCGGCGTGCGTATTCATACTGAACGCTGCCCTGAATTTCTTCGAGGCCGAAGCGCCAGATTTCAACCTGACCGGTTTCCGGTTGCCCGGCGGCACCAGCCGCTACGGTAGTTTCCTCGTCCTGCTCGGTACCACAGGCCGCCAGCAAAAAGGCTGCACATCCTATCACGCCATTACGCCAGTTCATGGAACGCTCCCTATCAATTGTTCTAAATAACATTTACAACCATAACATATGACCTCGATAATGCCACCGAGTGCGAAAACCAAAGCCCCGATCAAGGGTCTGAATAGCGAATTGCCTCAACAGGCCACGAGAGGATAGAGGAATGTCCGAGCCCGCCCACTCCGCGGGAACCACCCCATCGCGCTGGTATCTGACCGTGCCGAGGCTGCTCGATCGGATCGCCGAACATCTGGAAAAGGCCGTCCTGGCCTTGAGCGTGCTGTTTCTCGCCGGTCTGCTCATCGCCCACGTGATTGGGCGCCAGCTTTTCAATACCGGCGTCACCGGGCAGGTCGAGCTGACCCAGATGAGCCTGATCATCATGACTTTCGCCGGCCTGGGGTATGGTGTGCGACGTGCCCGCCACATCTGCATGTCGGCTTTCTACGACCAGCTTCGCGGACTCGCTCGCAAAGCCATGCTGGTGTTGATTCATGGCCTGACAGGTGCGCTGATGTTCTATCTGGCCTGGCACGCCTGGGACTACGTGAGTGCCATTCAGGCCAGAGGTAGAACCTCCTCGGCGCTGCAGATCCCGCTGTGGATTCCGTACCTCTGCGCCCCGATCGGGTTCGCACTGGCGGGGCTGCAGTACTTGCTGACCGTACTGCGCAACCTTACCTCGCGCGAACTCTACCGCTCGTTCAGCGAACTGGAGGAATACGACACAGTGCCGGACGCAGAGGTCCCCCAGCCTCCCGCTCCCTGAACAGGACGTTTCCAATGCTCATTTTTACCCTGACGATCATGGTGGTCCTCTTGCTGCTGGGCTTCCCGATGATGGTGCCACTGCTCGCCGCCAGCCTTTTCCTGTTCTTTTTCGAGCTGGAGATGAGCAATGTGGGGCTGCTCATGGGCCAGATGATCAGCGGCGTCCAGTCATGGGCTCTGGCCGCGGTACCTCTATTCATCTTTGCGGCTGACCTCATGACCCGGGGCCATGCCTCCCAGCGGCTGCTGGATCTGGTGCAGAGCTTCGTCGGCCACCTCCGCGGTGGGCTGCCCATCACCACTGCCGCTAGCTGCACACTGTTCGGCGCAGTGTCCGGATCGACCCAGGCCACCGTAGTCGCCATGGGCGGTCCAATGCGCCCCAAGCTGCTCGAAAAAGGCTATTCGGACTCTTTCAGCATCGCTCTGATCATCAATGCCAGTGACATCGCTCTGCTGATACCCCCGAGCATCGGCATGATCATCTACGGCGTGGTCTCCGGCGCCTCGATCGGGGATCTGTTCATCGCCGGAATTCTGCCGGGCCTGCTGATCCTCGTGATGTTCTCGATCTATTGCTGGATTGGCTCGGTCCGTATGGGCATCGCACCCGAGCCGAAAGCAGCCTGGTCCGAGCGCCTTGCCAAGGCACGCAAGGCGCTGCTGCCGCTCGGCTTTCCGCTGGTGGTGGTCGGTGGGATTTACGCAGGAATGTTCAGCCCGACGGAGGCCGCGGCTATAGCCGTGCTCTATGCCATCATCCTGGAAATCCTGATCCTGCGCTCGGTGAAG
Source organism: Pseudomonas sp. (assembly GCA_030603065.1). Lineage (GTDB taxonomy): Bacteria > Pseudomonadota > Gammaproteobacteria > Pseudomonadales > Pseudomonadaceae > Halopseudomonas. The sequence continues at coordinate 11,675 of JAUVYN010000027.1, read as the reverse complement.
GTTACCGAGCTTTGGGACGTGGCGATCTCAACCGGTCTGATCACCGCTGTAGTATTCATCCTGGTAGCTGCCGGCACTGCGTTCACCTACGTCATTTCCTTCGCGGGGATACCCCAGGCCCTGCTCGGGCCAGTCATCGAGACGATCGGTGACAGCCCTGCCTTGGTACTTCTGCTGATTGCGGTTTCCTTCTTCATTGGCTGCATGTTCGTCGACCCGATCGTCGTGATCCTGATCCTCACCCCGCTCTTCAAACCGGCCGTGGATGCCGCCGGGCTGGATCCTGTGCACGTGGGGGTCATAGTCACACTGCAGGCCGCCATCGGCTCCGCGACACCGCCGTTCGGTTGCGACATTTTCACTGCGATGGCGGTATTTCGCCGTCCGTACATGGATGTCATTCGCGGTACGCCACCCTTTATATTCATTCTCCTGCTGGCGACTCTGATTCTGGTATTGTTCCCACAGATTTCTCTCTGGCTGCCCTCCTTCGCCGCCTGACCCCTGATTCGCTTTTCAGGCCATTTTCACCTCGAAAATGGCCGAATACGCCTATAGGGTTCCGTCAGTTCCGGCCGATACCCTTGGTAGCGCTCTGCAAAAGCGCAGATACTCATAATTAAAACAGGCTCTACCGCCCGAGCGAGGGAAGACATGAACGTCAGGGAATCCGTTATTGCGACCGAAGAGGGAACGGGACAGCGCGACCCATCCCGAGTAGGCAGTACAGCAGCACTGTTTCTGTGTCTGGTGAGTCTGATAGGCGCCCTGGCCTGGCAAGGCGAAGGTTTTGTCCGCCTGCTTGCACTGATACTGGGACCCGCGGCATTGATGTTCGCCTGGCAGGCAGTCAAAGGGCGCAGCACAGGCGGCAGCCTGGCTGAACGGATCAAGCAGGTCAATTCTCGCCAGATCGACCTGCGGGTGCGCGAAGCAGGCAGCCAGGGCGACGAGAGTCAGCAACTTTTCAACGAGCTGAACCAGCGCCTGCGCGACGTGATCGCAGAGCTGCAAGCCAATAGCCTGCGCACCGCCCTCGCTTCGGCCACCAGTCGATTACTTGCAGAACAGGCGGCCCGAGACGCAGCCCAGCAACAGCAGCTCTCCGAGCTGATCTTTCAGGGTAGCGAGCAGACCACTGCTGCCCTGCAGGACGTATCGGCACGGGCCAACGGGGTTAGCGGCATGAATACGCGCAACCTGGAACTGGCCAGCGCGTCGAAGAAGCAAATGGCCGACGCCAGGCAGAAGATGCAGCTGATCAGCGGCGCAATGAGCGGCTTCCAGGACAATATCAACGAACTAAATGCCACATCTGCGAAGGTGCGCGACATACTCTCTACCGTGCAGGACTTTTCTGCACAGACCAACATGCTCGCCCTCAACGCGGCAATCGAGGCGGCACGCGCCGGAGAACAGGGACGGGGCTTTGCCGTCGTCGCAGACGAGGTGCGCAATCTGTCTTTCAAGGTTGGCAACGCCGCAGAGCAGATCAGCCAACTCATGGAGCAGATGACCAAGGCGATGGTGGCGGCCGAGCAGCAGACCAGCGGCATGCTTGGTCAGACAGAAGCCACCGGCGAGGCGGTGAGCCTGGCAGCGGACCAGTTCGACGCCATGGTGGAGGATTTCCAGCAAGCCAACGACGATCTGCTCATGGTCAGCAGCGCTCTGGAGGAGCTGACCGCGACCAACAGCGAAACCCTGCGCCATGGCGGGCAGATACGGGAACTGAGCGTCACCATCAGCAAGCGTATGGAAGACACCTTTGCACAGGCCGATTCGCTACGCGACAACACGAATATAACCCTTCGCTCACTGGCTGGCTTCCGTCTCGGCGAAGGCCAGATGGAGGCGGTCACCGAGCTGCTGATGTCCCGGCGGCAGGAAATCGAGCGTCGGCTCGCCGAGCTTGCCGACAGCGGCGTCAACCTGTTCGACGAGCACTACACGCCGATCGCCAATACCAATCCGCCAAAACACGATGTGACCTGGGCCGATGCATTCATTCGCGCCATACGCCCCCTGCTCGACGAATGGGACCAGGGTGGCAAGGACGGCATCGTCTACACCGCTGCGGTCAACGAAAAGGGCTACCTGCCTACCAGCCGAAGCGCGTCCTCGCAGCCACCTACCGGCGACCCCAAGGTGGACGCGGTGCGCAGCAACTACAAGCGTTTCGCGGTCACCAATTCTACCGACCTGCGCATCATGGCCAGTTGCACCTACCTCAACCTGGGCACCTTCGTAATGCCCGGCACCAGCGTCGTAGTATTCGTACTCTACGTGCCCATCGAGGTCAAAGGCCGCCGCTGGGGCACCATGTCGGCTGCGGTAATGCCCTCTGCAATGGGTATCTGAACGGCGTCAGCCCAACTGCTCGCGCATGAACGCCGCTGCTTCCGCAGCGGCCGCCTCCATGAGAACCGCCTGCGTCGCGCCGCTTTTCTTCAATGGCTTTAGGTCGTGGTCCCCGCTGTCGATCCAGACCACTCTGACCTGCGGGCTGAGGGAGTAACCGCTGACCTCCTCCGGCTTGCCAAAGGGATCCCGGGTGCCCTGCAGGATCAGGCCGGGCAGCTCAAGCGCGTGAAGATGCTCGACGCGTGTGCGCTCCGGTCTTCCCGGCGGGTGGAACGGATAGCCGAAGCAGATCACCCCCATCGCATCGCACCGGGCGGCGATCAGACTCGCTACACGTCCGCCCATCGATTTTCCGCCAATACATAACGGTCCGGGAATCTCCGCAGCCAGATCAAGGAATGCCTGTTCCAGTACAGGCATCCGATCGGGAGGGCGCTTGCGGCCGGTTTCCCGTCGGTTGGCCATATAGGGAAACTCGAAACGCGCTACCCTCACCCCGTGAGCTGCCACCGAAGCGGCCAGCGAGTTCATGAAGGTGCTGTCCATCGGCGCGCCCGCACCATGGGCCAGCAACAGCGTTGCCCATGGTACGGTGGGTGGCTCATCAATCAGAAATACGTCTTGCATCGGTCCCCCTTTCACTTCTGCGACAAGATGACACAGCCGTTCGGCTGGAACGAACTTCACATTCACCGAGTCGAATACTACCCTTGGTCTGCCCGGACTCCGATTTGCAATAACGACTATAAAGCCCGGGCGCAGTCGACCAGTCCATGGGAGGGACAGGCGCTACCCCCTTCGGGGTGTACGATCAACCGCCTGCCGACACCCCCTCGCCCCAGGATTGACGGCGCTGAAAGGCGCACGCCAGCGCGGCGGCACTGCTTGTTTCCATTGACTTGCGTCATTGCAAACCAACCGGTGTTTCCTCATACTTGCGCCGGTTTTGAACCCCTCAACCCATTGCTATCCGTGGAATCTCGCATGAGCACAGCTACCACTCCGACAGCTTATAACTACAAGGTAGTACGCCAGTTCGCCATCATGACGGTGGTCTGGGGTATCGTAGGCATGGCGGTTGGCGTTTTACTTGCCGCCCAGCTCGTCTGGCCTCAACTCAACTTTGATCTGCCCTGGACCACCTTCGGTCGCTTGCGTCCGTTGCATACCAACGCGGTAATTTTCGCCTTCGGTGGTAGCGCCCTGTTCGCGACGTCCTATTACGTGGTACAGCGTACTTCGCAGGCTCGTCTGATTTCCGACAAGCTCGCGGCCTTCACTTTCTGGGGATGGCAGGCAGTCATCGTTTCTGCTGCGATCACTCTTCCGCTGGGTTATACCACCAGCAAGGAGTACGCAGAGCTGGAATGGCCGATCGGCATTCTGATCGCCATCGTGTGGGTGTCCTACGGCATCGTGTTCTTCGGCACCATCATGAAGCGCAAGATGAAGCACATCTACGTGGGTAACTGGTTCTTCGGTGCCTTCATCATTACCGTGGCCATGCTGCACATCGTCAACAATCTGGCGATACCGGTAACCCTCATGAAGTCGTACTCGATCTACGCCGGTGCAACCGACGCGATGATCCAGTGGTGGTACGGCCACAATGCGGTAGGCTTCTTCCTGACCGCCGGCTTCCTGGGCATGATGTACTACTTCGTTCCGAAGCAGGCCAACCGTCCGATCTACTCCTACCGCCTGTCGATCGTGCACTTCTGGGCGCTGATCTCCATCTATATCTGGGCCGGCCCGCACCATCTGCATTACACCGCGCTGCCTGACTGGGCCCAGTCACTGGGCATGGTGATGTCGCTGATTCTGCTGGCTCCGAGCTGGGGTGGCATGATCAACGGCATGATGACCCTGTCCGGTGCCTGGCACAAACTGCGCACCGACCCGATCCTGCGCTTCCTGGTTGTCTCCCTGGCGTTCTACGGCATGTCCACCTTCGAAGGCCCGATGATGGCGATCAAGACCGTCAACGCGCTTTCCCACTACACCGACTGGACCATCGGCCACGTACACGCCGGCGCTCTGGGCTGGGTTGCGATGATCTCCATCGGCTCGCTGTATCACCTGATTCCCAAGGTGTTCGGCCGTGAGCAGATGCACAGTATCGGCCTGATCAACGCCCACTTCTGGCTGGCGACCATCGGTACCGTTCTGTACATCGTCTCCATGTGGGTCAACGGCATCACCCAGGGTCTGATGTGGCGCGCAGTCAACGTCGACGGCACGCTCACCTACTCCTTCGTGGAAGCACTGGAAGCCAGCCACCCGGGCTTCGTAGTGCGCATGATCGGCGGCGCCTTCTTCCTGATCGGCATGCTGGTCATGGCCTACAACGTTTGGCGCACTGTACGTCAGTCCGACGCAGCTGAAGCCGAAGCTGCAGCGCAGATGGCCTGAGGAGCGAGTAAATGAGACAGCATGAAATAGTAGAAAAGAACCTTGGCTTGCTGGTGTTCTTCATCGTCATCGCCATCAGCTTCGGTGGCCTGACCCAGATCGTACCGCTGTTCTTCCAGCAGGACATCCTGGAGCCGGTCGAGGGCCTGCGCCCCTATAACGCGCTCGAGCTCGAAGGACGCGACATCTACATCCGTGAGGGCTGCGTTGGTTGCCACTCGCAGATGATTCGCCCCTTCCGTGCCGAGACCGAGCGTTACGGTCACTACTCGGTAGCCGGTGAGCACGTCTGGGAACACCCGTTCCTGTGGGGCTCCAAGCGTACCGGTCCGGATCTGGCCCGCGTTGGCGGACGCTACTCCGACGACTGGCACCGCGCTCACCTGATCAACCCGCGTGACGTGGTTCCGGAATCCAAGATGCCATCCTATCCCTGGTTGCAGCAGAACGTACTCGATGGTCGTGACACTGCCCGCAAGATGACCGCACTGCGTCGCCTGGGCGTGCCCTACACCGATGAGGACATCGCCGGTGCCCAGGCAGCGGTACAGGGTGTTTCCGAGATGGATGCCATCATCGCCTATCTCCAGCACCTCGGTACCGTGCTGTCGGATCGCAGGTAAAGGCCCATGGATATCAATACGCTCCGTGGTATCGCCACGATTCTTGTAATGATCGCCTTTATCGGCATCACCATGTGGGCCTACAGCTCGTACAAGAAGAAGGATTTCGACGAGGCATCCCAGTTGCCCTTCGCCGACGAGACCGAGGCTGAAAAAGCCGCCCGCGAGCGCAAAGAAGCTGAAGCTAGGAGTAACAAGAAATGACGAAGTTCTGGAGCGGGTACATCATTCTGTTGTCGCTCGTGACCCTGGGTCTGATCGTGTGGCTGGCGTTCGCTACCCGCAAGGGCCAGCGTCCGGATCAGACCGAAGAAACCATGGGGCATTCCTTCGACGGCATCGAAGAGTACGATAACCCCTTGCCGCGCTGGTGGTTCGTGCTGTTCATGGCGACCATCGTGTTCGGCGTGGTCTATCTGATCCTCTATCCCGGTCTCGGTCGCATGCCCGGCCTGCTCAACTGGTCGCAGGTCGGCCAGTACGAGCAGGAAGTGGCACGCGCCGAACAGCAGTTCGCTCCGATCTTTGCGCGCTACACCAATCTCTCCGTGGAGGAGGTAGCACGCGACCCGGAGGCACTGCGTATTGGCCAGCGTCTGTTCGCAACCAACTGCTCGGTCTGCCATGGATCGGACGCGCGGGGCGCCTTCGGCTTCCCCAACCTTACCGATAACGATTGGCTTTGGGGCGGCAGCCCTGAACAGATCCGTACCAGCCTGGTGCAGGGTCGTCAGGCTGCAATGCCGGCCTGGCTGGCGGTGATTGGTGAAGAAGGCGTCCGCAATACCGCCGGGTTCGTACGCTACCTGTCCGGCATCGAAACCCCCAACGTGGACATCGAGGCAGGTCGCCAGGTATTCCAGACCAACTGCGTGGCCTGCCACGGACCTGAAGGCAAGGGTAACCCGATGCTGGGCGCGCCCGACCTGACCAATGACATCTGGCTGTACGGCTCCAGCATGCTGCAGATCCAGCACACGCTCCGCTACGGCCGCAACGGTCATATGCCGGCACAGGCTCACCTGGGTGATGACAAGATCCATATGCTCACCGCTTATGTATACAGCCTGAGCCAGGAAGAAGGTCAGGTCGTCGAGACGGGCGCCCACCGCAGCAACGATTGAGCCCGCCGCGACCCTTGGTCGCATGGATCGCCGACGATCCTCGCAGTATCCTGTAACACGTTGTAGTACCGCCGGCCGGGACCTCCCGGCCGGCCCCCTCCCCCAGGTGACCCAGGCTGCCATGACCGAGAAGATACCCGTCAAGGACGTAACCTCTGGTACCGTCCGTAGTTATGACCTCTATGCCAAGCGCGAGAAGATCCAGACCCGTTCTTACAAGGGGCTTTTCAAGAACGTCAGATTGATCGGCGTGGGTTTCCTGATGGTGCTGTACTTCGGTACGGCCTGGTTGAACTGGGGCGACCGCCAGGCTGTACTCTTCGATCTGCCGGCCCGGCAGTTCCACATCTTCGCTGCGACCTTCACTCCGCAGGACTTTTTCCTGCTATCGTTCCTGCTGATCATCTGTGCCTTCGGTCTGTTCTTCATCACCGTTTTTGCCGGACGCGTGTGGTGCGGTTATACCTGCCCGCAAACCGTCTGGACCTGGATATTCATGTGGGCCGAGCGCATCACCGAAGGTGAACGCAATCAGCGCATCAAGCTCGACAAGGCGCCCATGAGCGCCGGCAAATTTTTGCGGCGTAGTGCCAAGCACAGCATCTGGCTTGCGATTTCCCTAGCCACTGCGCTGACCTTCGTAGGTTACTTCACGCCCATTCGTGAGCTGGTCGTCGAACTTTTCACGCTGCAGATGGCCGGGTGGGCCCTGTTCTGGGTGTTCTTCTTCACCGCAGCGACCTACATCAACGCTGGCTGGATGCGTGAGCAGGTATGCATTTACATGTGCCCCTATGCCCGCTTTCAGAGCGTAATGTTCGACAAGGATACCTTGATCGTGTCCTACGATCCCAACCGTGGTGAAACCCGCGGCCCACGCAAGAAGGGCGTGGAACCTGCCTCGGTCGGACTCGGGGACTGCATCGACTGCAACATCTGCGTGCAGGTATGCCCTACCGGGATCGATATTCGGGACGGCCTGCAGTACGAGTGCATAGGCTGCGCCGCATGCGTTGACGCCTGCGACGAGGTCATGGACAAGATGAACTATCCGCGCGGCCTGATCCGCTACACCACCGAGCACAACCTGTCGGGCGAAAAGACCCACATTCTGCGCCCCCGCCTGCTGGGCTATGGGGCAGCACTTCTGATCATGATCGGGCTGTTCATCTTTACGGTCAGCAGCCTCGCCCAGGTGACGCTGGACGTACAAAGGGATCGTAACGTTCTGTATCGAGAAGTCCGTGGAGGCAATATCGAGAACGTGTATATCATCAAGGTTTTCAACAAGACCCAGAATGAACGCACCTTCGCTTTGTCCGTTGAGGGTCATCCGGAGCTGATTCTGGAAGTACCGGCGAATCGCATGACTATCCAGCCCAACACCCTATTGCAGCTGCCGGTCAACGTACAGTTGGACCCAGCTTTCCTGGAAGAGACCAACATGCCAATCCGCTTCCGGGTCACCGCTACCGACGATGACAGCATCAGCGCGACTTCCGAAAGCCGTTTCATGGGCCCAACACTCAGGTAGAGCCATGCGAGAATTTGACGAGAACAATCCACCACCCTGGTACAAGCAGTTCTGGCCCTGGTTCATGGTGGGTATCCTGGTGTTCGCCGTGGTGATCGGCCTTGGGTTGCTGTTCATCGCCCTCGCCAACCAGGACAGCATGGTCAGGGACAACTACTACAAGGAAGGTAGGGCCATCAATATGCACCTTGGCCGCGACCATCTCGCAAGGGATCTGCAGCTGTCGGCCGAGTTCATCATCGACGACGTCACCGGCGAGATCAGTCTGGCGCTGCAGGGCAACCTCGACGCCTTGCCACGCACCTTGCAGCTCGACCTGATTTCGCCCAGCCACGCCGATCGTGACCGCACAGTGTTGCTCACGCAGTTGCGCGGCAACCAGTACGCCGGCCAGCTCGAACAGAATCTCCAGGGCCGCCACTACGTCGATCTGAGCGATCCCGCCCGGCCAGGTGACGAAGGCTGGCGCCTGACCGACGAAATGCAGATAGTGCCGGGCGAACCTCTGCAACTATCCTATCGCTGAGATGGCCCGCCCCACCCCTTGCTTTCATTGTGGCGAGCCCGTTCCTGCGGGTGCGCCCTGGGCCTGTACCATCCTCGGGGAGGCACGCAGCATGTGCTGCCCCGGCTGCGAGGCAGTAGCAGAAGCCATCGTCGCAGGCGGTCTCGAATCCTATTATCGCCACCGCACGGACAACTCATCCAACCCGGAAGCCCTACCCCGAGTATTGCAGGACGAACTGGAACTGCTCGACCGCAGCGATGTGCAGCAGCGCTTCGTCGAAACCCGGGGCGACGCTCAACAGATCCAGCTACTGGTCGAGGGCATCACCTGCGCGGCGTGCGGCTGGTTGATCGAGAAACGGCTGGGGCAGATGCTCGGAGTCAGGGAGGCTACCCTGAATCTGGGCAATCACCGTCTGACGCTGGTCTGGTCGCCTGATGAAACCCGACTCTCGACTCTGCTCGGCGAACTAAAAAGAATCGGGTATGCCGCCCACCCCTATGAGTCAGACAAGGCGAGCGAGCGCATAGCCGAAGAAAATCGCCTCTACCTGCGACGTCTTGGCCTGGCAGGCCTGATGTTCATGCAGGTAATGATGGCCACCATGGGACTCTGGGAAGAGTTCAACCAGGACCTCAGCGAAGAGATGTTCATCCTGCTGCGCTGGGTCAGCCTGTTGATGACCACCCCCGTAGTCTTCTACAGTTGCGTGCCGTTCTTCCAGGGGGCCGTGCGCGATCTGCGCAACCGCCGCCTGACCATGGACGTTTCCGTTTCCCTCGCGATTGGCGGCGCCTACCTCGCGGGCATCTGGGCCACTGTCACCAACACCGGGGAAATTTACTTCGATTCGGTGACCATGTTCGCGTTTTTTCTGCTCGCTGGCCGCTATCTGGAGCGCCGTGCCAGGCAGCGTACCGTCGAGAGCACCGCTCGCCTGGTCAATCTGCTGCCACCTACAGCCATGCGCCTGAACGACAGCGAACAGGCCGAACGCGTGCTGCTCGACGAAGTGCGGCCTGGCGATCTGCTGGAAGTCAAACCAGGAGAAAGCATCCCCGCCGATGGCATCATCATGCAGGGGGTCAGCAGTGTGGATGAGTCCGCGCTCTCTGGCGAGTACCTGCCATTGGCCAAGCGCGCCGGCGATCAGGTAGTGGCGGGGACGCTGAATGTTGAAGGGCCGCTGCGCGTTCAGGTCAGCGCAGTGGGCGAACAGACCCGGCTGTCAGCCATAGTTCGCCTGCTCGAGCGGGCTCAGTCGGACAAGCCACGGTTGGGCCAGATAGCTGATCAGGTAGCACAGTATTTCCTGCTGATAGTGCTCAGTTGCGCAGCCATTGTCGGAGCAGTCTGGTGGTGGACGGTCAACGGCGAGACGGCTTTCTGGATCGTACTGGCGGTACTGGTCGCCACCTGCCCTTGCGCATTGTCGCTGGCCACCCCAACGGCGCTGACCACTGCCACCGGCACCTTCCACAAGCTCGGCCTGCTGATTACCCGCGGTCATGTGCTGGAGGGGCTGAACAGGGTCGACACCGTCATTCTCGACAAGACCGGAACGCTCACCGAAGGTCGCATGACCCTCGAGCGAGTAGAGCCGTTCGACGGACACGATCCGGACCAGGCCCTGCAGTGGGCACGGATGCTCGAATCACGTTCCGAGCATCCCATCGCCCGCGCCTTCGGACGCTCCGTCACCCATGCCGAGGACGTACAGAGCTATCCGGGGCGTGGCCTCGAAGGCGTTTGCGATGGCCGGCGCCTGCGCATCGGCAAATCCGACTTCGTCTGTGAACTGAGTCGGCAGCCGGCATCGGCAATTCCCGACCAGCCCGGCCAGTGGCTGATGCTCGGTGACGAGACCGGGCCCATCGCCTGGTTCGTGCTCAACGACCGGCTACGAACTGACGCCCATAGCCTTATCGAAGGGCTCAAGGCGCGCGGACTACGCGTGATACTGCTGTCGGGCGATCATGATGCGGTGGTCCAGCGCATGGCGACGGAACTGCAGATCGAAGAAGCCATCGGCAATGCCAGTCCGGATGACAAGCTCGCCCGCGTGCAGCAGCTGCAAGCCGAGGGCGCCGTAGTGCTGATGCTTGGCGACGGAGTGAACGACGTACCGGTACTGGCCAGCGCGGACATTTCCATCGCCATGGGTGAAGCCTCCGACCTGGCCAAGACCAACGCAGACGCGGTACTGCTCAGTAGCCACCTCAACGTACTGCTCGCAGCCCTGACCGGAGCAGCACGCACGCGCCGCATCATGCTGCAGAATCTGTTCTGGGCGGCGGCGTACAACGCCGGTATCCTGCCTCTTGCCGCACTGGGCATGGTGACTCCGGCCTGGGCGGCATTCGGCATGTCCGCCAGCTCATTGCTGGTAGTGCTCAATGCGCTGCGCCTGACACGACTGAAAACCGGCGACCCGCGCCCGCCAACGCGCGCGCCTGCTCTGGAGGGTTACGCATGACCGTCCTGTACATCCTGGTGCCCATTGCCGTCTTGCTGGTCATCGTCGCCATCTGGGTATTCACCTGGGCGGTCAACAGCGGGCAATACGACGATCTCGATGGCCCTGCCCACAGCATCCTGTTCGACGATGACGATCCTGCTCACCTTGCCGCTCAGCGCAGCGACGAAGACCAGGACGCAGAGCCACAGCCCACCGAGGACTGTTCCGGCCACTCCGCCGGCCGCAGCGGTGACGACGGCACTGACCAGAATGGCCGCGGAGCACCACGCAGTTGAGTATGGAGATACTGACCTTGCTCCTCACTGCCCTTGCCCTCGGCCTGCTCGGCGGAGGCCATTGCATCGGCATGTGTGGCGGACTGATGGGCGCCATGTCGCTGGCCATTCCACCAGAGCAGCGGCACGGGTGGCGCCTGTGGAAAATCCTGCTTGGCTACAATATCGGCCGACTGACCAGCTACACCCTGGCCGGCGCGCTATTCGGGAGTCTCGGCTGGCTTCTCAGGGATCTGGGTCTGGACATCGCTCTGCGAGTGTTTGCCGGACTGCTGCTGGTCGCAATGGGGCTCTATCTGGCGAACTGGTGGAGCGGACTAACCCGTATTGAAAGACTCGGCGCCGGCCTTTGGCGG
>JAUVYN010000140.1 GCA_030603065.1 Pseudomonas sp. | reverse complement strand
TTGTCCAAAGACTTGAATCTAAATGGCTGATCTGGAACGAGACAACCCTGACAGCAGCCGTGAATGGCGCTTCATAAGGATTTACCTCAGGCCTCAGCCGAATCGGCCCAGACCACGGGTCTGCCGCTAATCGACCAGGATTCGAACCGGTCCCGGTAGGCTGCCTCGACCATGGAACGACGTACCGTCAGCATCGGCGTCATGAACCCGTTCTCGACTGCCCAGATGCCGGGAATAACGACGATGCAACCCAGGCGCTCGTGTTTCCCCAGACACTCGTTCACACTGATCAAAAGACGAGAAAGCGCTTCCTCGATTCGTGGCCGTTCGGTCAACGCCGCGCCGTGGCTGGCCAGTTGAACCAATGCTATAGGCTGCGGCAGCAGCGAACCTACCACACACACCTGGTCGACGAGATGGTCCGAGGCGATCAGCCGCTCGATGGTAGCCGGCGAAATGGTCCGTCCAGTGGTTGACTCGAACAGCTCCCGCTTGCGCCCCAGAACCCGCAGCAGGCCCTCCTGGTCAATGTCGCCCAGGTCCCCGGTGTGGAGAAACCCATCCTGATCCAAGGCTTCGGCGGTACGCTCGGAATCCTTGTAGTAACCGAGCATGGTCGCCTTGCTACGCACCAGAATCTCGCCGTCCTCGGCGAGCCTGCACTCCACCCCCGGGTTAGGCAGCCCTACCCGCCCAAGCCTGAAGCGCTTCGGCCGACCGAGATGCGAGTACCCGCAATTTTCAGTGAGCCCGTACATTTCCACGAGGTTCATGCCCAGGCGCTGATACCAGAGGATCAGTTGATCCTGGATAGGCGCCGCCCCGCTCAGGGCGTAGCGAACCCTGTCGAAGCCCAGCTGCGAAAGCACCCTGCGCCCGACCCAACGGCCCAGCAAGGGAGTGCTCAACGATGCGTTCAGTACTGCCGAATGGATTCGCTGGTGAACTGCCCGCTGCAGACGCGACCAGATCCGCGGCACGCTGAACAGCAGCGTCGGCCGGGCCCGCCTGGCATCTGCAACAAAGGTGTCGGAGCTATGCACGAAGTACACTGTGGCGCCGGCCAACAGCGACGCAGTTTCGATGAACTGGCGCTCGGCAATATGACTCAAGGGCAGGTAGGAAAGCAGCCGATCTCGCTCGTCCATCACCAGCAGTCTCAGCCAGTTGGTCGCAGCGTGGCACATCGCTGCAAAACTGAGCAGGACACCCTTTTCGGGGCCACTGGTACCGGAAGTGTAGATCAGAGTAGCGACGTCATCTGCGGCAGGAAGCGGGAATTGATCGAGCGGCTCGAAAGCTTCGAGCAGCGTTTGCCAGGGCAGCAGGCCCGGCCCCTCCGGTGCAAGCGGCAGTGCTATCCAGGGAACCTGGGGACGAATATTCGAGCGAACGCTTTGCCAGTCATCGAGCTTGCCAATGAACACGGCGCGGCAATCCGCATGATCAAGAAGCTCGCGAACCGCATCGGGACCATGCGTGGGGTACACGGGTACCGAGACATGACCGGCCATCCAGATCGCCAGATCCGCCACGATCCAATGGGCGCAATTGCGCGAGAACAGCGCAATGTGGCTGCGTTCAGGCAGATCCAGGCTACGCAGGTAGCTGGCGATACGGCGTGCCTGATCGCCCGCCTGCCCCCAGGACAACTGCTCGACCTGTCCGCCTGCCAGTGGCTGCACCAGAAAGATTCGTTCCGGATGGGCCTGTTCTCGCCGACAGAATGCCTCCAGTGCGCTGGCGACAGACGAAGTAACCCGATCTCCCATGGCGCTCCTCTTGTGCGTCTTATAATTTTCGGTGCCGGGACGATGCCGCAGCACATTGCAAAGGCACTATCCCACGCGTACCCGGCATGAACAAGGGGCGAACTTCCAGGCGGGATGGTCTGAGCTGCTATCTGTCGACTGGAGACCACAAGCCCTGCAGCACTGCAGTGCCTGCGGCGGGAATGTCAGCCTGAAGATATGCCAGCCCTGCGGTAGGCATGGGGACCGGGGACTGCCTGTGGCCGTCCACCAGCAGGCTGATCAACTGGCCGACCAGGGGCTGATGGCTCACCAACAGAAGGCCGCTCTCATCACGCTCACTGAGAAACTGCAGCACTTCGACAGGACTGTCGTCGGGCGTCAGCCAGGGCGCAGTGCCTACCGCACCTCGAAAGCCGGTCTGCTGGCGTACGATATCCGCGGTCTGTTGCGCGCGCACATAGGGGCTCGCGAGAATGGCCGAGAACGGCAGATCCCCGCGCTTGAACAAATCAGCCATCCGCTCGACTTCCGCTCTTCCCTGGGCCGTCAGAGCACGGTCTGCATCACGGGCAGCCATCGGCTCGGCCTGACCATGACGCATGATCCAGATGTTCATGGTTGGCGCGACTCCGTAGCCTCAGTTGGGGGCACATCCGCTGACGTGGAAGAGTCGGACGAAGCAATGGGCGCCTCGCGTCGCCATTGAGCGTTCGCCTCCGGCCACTCCATGAACGGCCAGGGTTTCTCCTCCGAAGCACCGGTTACGAAGCGACCGATCTGCCAGGCGTACTGGGACAGACTATTGCCGAAGCCCGCCAATCGCTCGTCGGGCTTGCCCGCAAGAATGCGCGCTGCGATCTGTAGAATGACCAGTGCCACAAGCAGGAGCTCGGTGACCTGCCAGGCTACGGCAAACAACAGTATGTACACGAGTCGAATCCAGAAGTCGGCCGACCCGAGAGTCGTCAGTACCTGATTCATCCATTTCTCCTGAAGGCGCCAGCGGCGCACGGCATGATATGTTCACAGTGCCCGAGTGAAGTCGATGTCCTGCTTCTGCTCGGCGCTCATAAGCTGACCGATCACCTGATCCAGCGTTCGGTTTTCAAACAGAATCGCGTGCAGGCCGGCCACCAGAGGCATGTAGACACCCTCCTGTTCCGCCTTTTCGCGAAGCACCTTGAGCGTATTCACGCCTTCGGCGACCTGCCCCAGTCTGGCAACGCTATCCTCGAGACTCTGGCCGCTGCCTAATGCGTAGCCCACCTGATAATTGCGTGACTGAGGTGACACACAGGTCACGATGAGGTCACCGACGCCGGCGAGCCCGAGAAAGGTCAGCGGGTCGGCACCCATGTGTACGGCGAACCGGGTCATTTCCGCCAGAGCACGCGTTATCAGCATAGCCCGGGTATTCTCCCCCATACCCAGGGCAGCCGCCATGCCGGAAATGATCGCGTAGACGTTTTTCAGCGCTCCGCCCAGCTCGACCCCCAGCCGATCCTGGCTGGCGTAGATCCTGAGCGTACGGCTTCCCAATACCCGTTGAACTTCTCTGCACAGGGCCTGATCCTCACTGGCAACAACCGAGGCGGTGAGCGCACCCGCTGCGATTTCCTTCGCCAGGTTAGGGCCGGAGAGCACTGCTACCCGTGCGCAGGGCGCCTCTTCCTCGACTATCTGGCTCATAAGCCGAAAACCGGGCTGCTCGATACCCTTGGTCGTGCTCACTACACCCTTCCCTGCCAGCACGGTGCCAATCTGACGTAGAACGCTCCTGAAGGCACTGCTCGGTATGGCAAGGAGTACCAGGCTCGCAGGGGCGACCGCCGCTTGCAGATCAGTGGTGATCTGCAGGTCCGGATGCAGCTTCAGGCCCGGCAGATAGCGGGCATTGACCCGTTCGCTGCGCATGCTTTCCGCCGCCTTTTCATCACGGAGCCAGAGCGTCGTCGGGATACCCGCGGTTGCGATGAGGTGGGCCAGAGTGGTCCCGAAGCTACCGCCTCCCAGCACGGTTACCGGCTTGATTTGCTCGGTCATCATTGGTCCTGTTTGGGTCATTGATCGGGATGTCGAAGAAGTTGCCCAAGATAGCAGCCTTGGGCCAGTGGCAAAAGCCGCGCGGCCGGGTAAGATGGCGGCAAAGAGCCGTGCTAGGTCCCCAGTAAAATGTTCAATTCCCACCGTCCCTACGTGTGCGCTGCCCTGGCGCTCTCGGTAGCCGTACCCGCGTTGGCGCTTGACGACCCGCTCATGGGCAGCACCGACCTGCCTACCGTCCTGACCGCGACTCGCCTGCGTCAGGCGCCGGCAGAGGTTCCGGGGAGCATGACCGTGATAGATCGAGAACTGATCCGCGCCAGCGGCGCGCGTGATGTGCCAGAGCTGTTACGTCTGGTTCCCGGCATGAAGGTCGGCTATCTCTCCGGCCATCGCAGCAATGTCAACTATCATGGCACCAATACCACTGAGGCACGCCGCATGCAGGTTCTGGTCGACGGCCGCTCGGTCTATCGACCAGGGCTGGCCACCGTGGACTGGACAGACATACCGCTCGCCCTGGAGGATATCGAACGCATCGAGGTTTTCCGCGGCCCCAACACCGCAGCCTACGGCGCCAACGCGCTGATGGGCGTAATCAACATCATTTCGACCTCTCCGGACAACTACCACGGCACGCGCGTCAAGGTGACCAGCGGCGATCGGGGGGTACGCGATGTATATGCTAGCCAGGCGTTTTCCCATGCCAGTACGCGCGCCCGGCTCAGCCTTTTCGCCAAGGAAGACGACGGTTTCGACATCGATCAGTTCGATAGCGACTACCGCGACAGTCGCAGGCTCAACGCTTTTACGTTCGCAAGCTCCACAGAACTCGGAGCGAACCGGGTGATGGACTGGCAACTCGGGGCCAAGGAAGGCACCAACCAGCGGCGAAACAGCTACTCGCCCTTTGCCCCCGGCCAGCAGGGCTCCGCCTTCGAATACGACCGCCTGATGCTCGACCATCAGGCGACCTCTGATGTATCTGCACGAGACTACTACGCGAGGCTCCATCTAAAGCAGGACATATCCGAGCGGCATCAACTAGAGTTCAAGGCCTACGCGCAACACATGGAACGACTCAGAGACTGGCGCGCCTGTGACAGCCCGGTCGTGTTCTCTGAAGAGCTTCGCCAGTTGTATGCAGCTTCCAATGTCTATCCTCGCCGAATCAACAGCGGTCTACGGGGCAATGAGCGCTGGTCTGACCCGAACGAACTGCGAAAACTGGTAGGCCCGGAGCTGTTTCCACTGGTCGAATCGGTTCTGTCGCAACACGCGGCCGCGCGCAGCGGAGCCCCGGTCTGCTGGGATCTGAACGAAAATTTGCGCGAGACTCGGTACGAGGCTGAAATCCAGAGCACTTTGCAGTTGCATGACAGGCTTCGCACTGTCGTGGGTTTGAACCTGCGGGAAGACCGCGCCGATTCGGAGACCTTCTTTGGCGGCGGCGTCAACAACACCATAGGCCAGCTGTTCGCCAACTTCGAGTATCGCCCGCATGAGCGCTGGCTCCTACATGCCGGGGCCATGGCGGAGAAAG
>JAUVYN010000019.1 GCA_030603065.1 Pseudomonas sp. | reverse complement strand
GGGGGTTGCTGGTACATGGCAAATTCGTGACAATCGATTGAGAGTGAGGCCTGTTTCAGGCATATAACAATAATTTTGCAAAGAAAGGTCAGTAATATGTAAGCATCTGACCGCGGCCCCGTTTCACAGCCCGTCTTTGCCCTGGAGAGTGCATGCCTTTGGTTGCCCGTTTCACCCTTGATCCCCTGCTGCGCGTTGTCACCTTCGTACTGATCGCGATCAGTGCCGTGCTGCTGGGGCGCCTTACCTGGGGGCTGCTCGAGCCGTCCAGCGTGTTACCTGCCGCGGGCATCGCCCCGCCGATGGCTCAGGACTCGGCAGGCCCCGCGTCGGTCGGGGGGTTCAGGCAACTCGCAGCGCTGTCCGTACTGGGAGCTTCGGCCGCCCAACCCGTTGTGGTCAACGTGCCGGATACGACCTTGAGCTGGGCGCTCAAGGGGGTGCTATCCGACCCGGATTCAACTCGTAGTTTCGCGATTCTGGCGCCACAGGGGCAGCGGGAGAAGCTGTACCGCGTAGGCGATGCGCTTCCGGGAAATGTCCGTCTTGAACAGATTCTGCCGGATCAAGTGATTCTTGCACGCGACGGCAAGCTCGAGACGTTGCGTCTCAAGCGAGCACAGGCCGGCGCGCCCCGTGCCGCGACGAATAATACTCCAGCCAGAGCCCCGGCGGCTGCCAGCATTGCCGCGGACGGCGGTGTAGCCCGGATAGACCGGGAGGGATGGGCGAACGATCCGCAACGCTTCATGGATGTGATCACTGCCAGTCCGGTCATGCAGGACGGCGCATTGTACGGTCTCGAAGTGCACCCGGCCCGCAATCTCCGCGAGTTCGAAGCGGCAGGTCTGGAGGCTGGTGACGTGATCATCGCCGTCGAAGGTCGCCCTGTTGGCGAAATCAATGATTACCGGGACTTACTGCAGGAACTGGGTGACGCAAGCAGCCTGTCCGTTTCGCTGGAGCGTAACGGTGAGCCCCTCAACATAACGATAACGATGGACTGAAGACCTGATGCCGATGTCGTTTCCTTTAACCCGCTTCGCTCTGCCCATGGCATTGAGTCTGAGTCTCCTGAGCGCTTCGATTGCAGCGCAGGTCGTGGTTCCTGCCGGAAGTCCTGACGAAGAACTGGTGCTGAATCTGCGGGATGCCGATATTAATGGACTGATCGAAATAGTCAGTCTCGAGACTGGAATCAATTTCATCGTTGACCCGCGGGTACGCGGCCAGGTCAACGTGGTTTCGGGACAGCCGATCCGCCGTGGGGAACTGTATGATCTTTTCCTGAGCGTGCTCAAATCCTACGGCTTCGCTGCCGTTACGGGTGCAGAAGGTACCGTTCGGATCATTCCGGAAGTACAGGCGAAAGAAAATGAAATCGCCAATCTCAATCCGGAGAGCAGAGGTGATGAGGTGATCACCCACGTGATCAGCGTCAAACACATCAATGCCGGCCAACTGGTGCGCATTCTCCGTCCTCTGGTGCCCAAGGGTGGCCATCTTGCCGCGGCGACCGAGTCCAACACTTTGGTGATCTCCGACACGGCGGCCAACGTGCGTCGTATTCAGGGACTGATCGAACGGATCGATCTTGAATCGATGGAGGATTTCGAAATAGTCACCCTGGACAATGCATCGGCCATGGATGTGGTACGTATTGTCCAGTCGCTCGATGCGCCAACCCCAGGGGAGGACTTCACCAAGCGGACCCGCGTGATCGCCGATGAACGCACAAATACGGTCATTCTGCGCGGCGACCCGGAAGGACGTGCAGCCATTCGTCGCATGGTCCGCCAGATGGACGTCCCCGGCGAGAACGGCAACACCCAGGTGCATTATCTGCGCTACGCCAAGGCCGAGGATGTCGCAGAAGTTCTGCGCGGTATCGCCGAAGGACGTGAACAGGCAAATACGGCTACCCAGGGCAATGAGGGCGGTGCGGGATATGGCATCGGCACAGCCAATCAATCGCGTGTGCGCATTCAGGCGCACGAAAGCACCAATTCGGTGGTTATCTTCGGTCCGGCCGAGTTGTCCCGAGAGATGACCTCGATCATCCGTCAACTGGATATTCGCCGCGCGCAGGTCCTGGTGGAAGCTGTCATCGCCGAGGTCTCCTACGATCGCGCCAAGGAGCTTGGCGTGCAATGGGGCGTGGGCAACGAACGCGGTGGAGTCGGCATCATCAATTTCAATCGTGGCAACCGCGGCATCGTCAATCTGGCGGCGGGCGTCAATGCCTTTCTCGATGGTGACGTAACCACGCCGCCCTCGCTGGGCGACGGCATCTCCCTTGGCGGACTGGGCAGCATAGGCAGTACTCAGATAGCTCTTCTGGTAAATGCTCTGCAAGGGGACAGCTCAAGCAATATTCTGTCGACACCGAGCCTGCTGACGCTGGACAACGAGGAGGCGGAGATCGTGGTCGGTCAGAACGTGCCGTTCATCGTCGGTCGTTCGGTGGAAAACTCCGGTCAGGCCTTCGATACCATCGAACGCCAGGACGTGGGTATCAAGCTCAAGATTCGTCCGCAGATAAACGAGGGTAATGCTGTCCGCCTGGAAATCGCCCAGGAGGTTTCGCAGATTGCTGCAGGGGCAACTGGCGCGGCGGACATCATTACCAACAAGCGTAGCCTGACCACTCACGTGATGGTCGACGACAACGAGATGATAGTGCTCGGCGGTCTGATCGACGATCAGATGGTCGAGACCCGCGACAAGGTGCCGGGGCTCGGCGACATCCCTGGTATCGGCAGGTTGTTCCGTTATGACACTGCGCGCCTCGAGAAGCGCAACCTGATGGTATTCCTGCGTCCGGTGATCATTCGGGATTCTGCGGTGGCCGAAAGCCTCACCCATTCGAAGTACACCTACATTCGGGACCAGCAGGTGCGTGAGCAGAACCGCGGTGATCGCCTGTTGCCTTCTTCCAGCATGCCGGTGCTGCCGGACTGGAATTATCTCCTGAGCCTGCCTCCACCGTTCGAGAATGCCATTCAGGGCAGCGTCCCGGTTCGCACTGCGATTCCTGCTCCGCCGACGGTGAACTGAGGACTGCCCATGAGCGAAAGCCAACTGGACGACATGGTTGCCAACCCGGCGATCCAGGCGGAAACCGGTTACCGGTTCGCCCGGCGCTTCGGCGTCCTGACCGGCCAGCTTCAGGACGGGCTGCTTGATGTCTTCGTGCGGGCTGACTGCGATCCGCAGGCGCTGATCGAGTTGCGTCGTCGTGCGGGCCACCCGCTGCGGCCGCTGGTTCTGGATGACGATGCCTTTGCCGCCCGGTTACGCGACCGCTACGAGCGGTCGGCAAACGATGCGATGCAGTTCGTTGAAGGGCTCGATGACGGTGATCTCATGTCAGTCGCCCAGTCGCTCGCCGAACCGGAGGACTTGCTGGAGTCACAGGACGAGGCGCCGATCATTCGGCTGATCAATGCCTTGTTGTCCGAAGCGGTAAAGGAAAACGCCTCTGACATTCACATCGAGCCCTTTGAGAATCGGTTATCCATTCGCTTGCGGGTGGATGGTGTGCTGCGCGAGGTTCTCGAGCCGCCTCGAGCCCTGGCACCGGTCATCGTTTCGCGAATAAAGGTCATGGCCAAGCTCGATATTGCCGAGAAGCGCCTGCCACAGGACGGACGCATCGGACTGCGGCTGGTTGGCCGAGCGGTGGACGTTCGTGTTTCCACATTGCCTTCGGGGCACGGCGAGCGGGTAGTGCTGCGTCTGCTCGACAAGCAGGCCGGTCGCCTCGAACTCCGCCATCTGGGCATGGCTCAGGAGCATTACGATGCGATGGAACGGGTGATCAATCGCCCCCATGGCATCGTACTGGTTACCGGTCCGACCGGCTCGGGCAAGACCACCACGCTGTATTCGGCACTGATGCGGCTGAACGACCGCACGCGCAACATTCTTACGGTGGAGGATCCGATCGAATATTACCTCGACGGAATAGGCCAGACCCAGATCAATACCAAGGTAGACATGACCTTCGCCCGTGGGCTGCGAGCCATACTGCGCCAGGATCCGGACGTCGTGATGGTGGGTGAGATTCGTGACGTGGAGACGGTACAGATTGCCATTCAGGCGAGTCTGACCGGCCATCTGGTATTTTCCACCTTACACACCAACACGGCGGTGGGTGCAATTACACGACTGCGTGACATGGGCATCGAACCTTTCCTGTTGTCCTCTACGCTTAATGGCGTTCTGGCGCAACGTCTTGTCCGAACCCTGTGCCCGACCTGCCGGGAGCCGCACATTGCCAGCGCCAGCGAGTGCCGATTGATGGGTGTGTCGCAGGAAGCCCCCCCCACCCTGTATCGCCCCGTAGGATGTCCGGACTGTAACAACAGCGGCTACAAAGGGCGTACCGGCATCTATGAACTGATAGAGATCGACGACACCCTGCGCGGGCTCATTCATGACGGCGCCAGCGAGCAGGCGATGATTCGCCATGCCCGTATTGAGCAGATGGGCATTCGTCAGGATGGGCTGCGGCGTGTGCTTCGCGGTGACACGACGCTCGAAGAAGTGCTGCGCGTGACTCGGGAGGACTGAGCATGCCTGCCTTCGAATATGTTGCGCTGGATTCTGCAGGCCGAACTCGCAAGGGGGTAGAGGAGGGCGACTCCTCACGGCAGGTGCGCGGGCGACTGCGTGAGCAGGGGCTCATGCCGATGTCCGTGAATCAGGTCGCGGAGCGGCAGTCAGCGTTGCGTATGCCGGTGTTTCAACCGCGGGTCAAGCCGCTGGAACTGGCCTTGGCGACTCGCCAGATGGCTACGCTGGCACGCGCAGGCATGCCGATCGAAGAGGTGCTGGGCACGGTGGCGCGCCAGAGCGAGGCGCCCAAGGTCAAGGCAACACTCAGCGCCGTGCGTACCCGGGTCATGGAGGGTTTGCCGCTGGCCCATGCGCTGGGGGAGTTTCCATCGGTGTTCCCGAAGATCTACCGCACCACCATCGCAGCAGGGGAACAGGCGGGGCGGCTGGATCTGGTACTGGAGCGCCTGGCTGATAATGTTGAAGCTCAGAACGCCATGCGCCAGAAGATTCAGCTGGCGATGTTCTACCCGGCGATCCTGACTGTCGTTGCGCTGCTGGTAACGGTCGCCCTGCTGACCTATGTGGTGCCCGAGGTGGTACAGGTGTTCACCGGGATGAATCAGCAGTTGCCCTGGCTGACTCGTGCGTTGATCGCAACCAGCGATGCGTTGCGAAACTGGGGGTTGGCAATCCTGGTTGTGCTGGCAATGGGTGGTTTCGCCTCCCGCGAGATTCTCAAAAGGCCCCGCATGCTCTACCGCTGGCATGCGTTTCTTCTTCGCCTGCCGCTTATTGGCCGTCTGATTCGAGGCCTCAACACCGCACGCTTCGCCCGTACGCTGAACATTCTTGCCGGCAGTGGCGTACCCTTGCTGGAAGCACTCAACATGAGCGCCAGCGTGATCTCGAACGTACCGATGCGTGATGCGGTCAGTGAGGCTGCGCAACGGGTGCGTGAAGGGGCTGGAGTGGGCGCGTCGCTTGAGCGGAGCGGGTTCTTTCCGCCCATGACGCTCAGCCTCATAAAGAGCGGCGAAGCAAGCGGTACTCTGGATCAGATGCTCGAGCGGGCCGCGGAAACCCAGGAGCGAGAGCTGGAGGCGCGAATTGCCATCGTCATGGGGGTTTTCGAGCCGCTGCTGATCCTTGCCATGGGCGGCATAGTACTGGTCATCGTGTTGGCCATCCTGCTGCCTATTTTTGAACTCAATCAACTGGTTAACTGACATGCCCAAGACAATGACTGCAATTCGAACAGCCCAGCGGGGCTTTACGCTCATCGAAGTAATGGTGGTCGTGGTGATCCTCGGAATCCTTGCCGCGGTGGTGGTTCCCAGGGTGATGGACCGTCCGGATCAGGCACGTATCACCAAGGTGCAGAATGATATCCGCGCGATGGAGAGCGCTCTCAATCTCTACCGCCTCGACAATTTCGCCTATCCGACGACCGAGCAGGGCCTACGAGCGCTGGTCACTCAGCCGACCGGCTCGGATGCTCCTCGCAACTGGCGGTCCGGTGGCTACATCGATCGGCTGCAGCGGGACCCGTGGGGCAACGAATACCAGTATCTGAGACCGGGCCGGGATGGCCGCGAGTATGACCTGTTCAGCCTGGGTGCAGACGGCCGGCCGGGTGGTGAAGGCGCCAATGCGGACATCGGCAACTGGAACCTTGACGGCAACGAGCGTCGCTGATGGCACCCCGGCAACTCCCTGCAGGCAAGAGGGGCCAACCGGGCTTCACCCTGTTGGAGTTGCTGGTGGTACTGATTCTGGTGGGCATAATGGCCAGCCTGGCGACCCTGTCGATTGGTGATGGTGGTGAGCGGAAGCTTCGGTCCGAGGCAGAGCGCCTGGCTGGCGCGCTGCGCCTGGCGCGAGACGAACTGCTTATCACCGGCGAGGCTGAACGGGCACTGGGCTTGCGCCGTGATGGCTACAGCTTTCTTGAACTGGTCATTCTCGATGACGCCACCCGGGAATGGCGCCCGGTCGTCGATCCGCTGCTCGGTCCGCGTCTGTTGGACAGCGATCTGTTGGAGCTGGATCTTGAGATCGACGGCGAACGCCGTGGCTTGCGGCAGACGGGTGATAGCTGGGAGCCGCATATTCGCTTGGGAAACACTGGCGAGATGACGCCCGCAGTAATCACGCTGCGTATTCCCCGGCGCGGTATGGAACGGCATCTGGAAATTGGCCTGGAAGGCCGCGTCGAGGTGCGCGATGCATTGCCGGAACGCTGAAAGGGGCTTCACCCTACTGGAAGTACTGGTCGCCCTGACGATTCTCGGCATCGCTCTGGCGGCGTTGGTAAAGAGCGGTGCTGACCATGCGCGCAATACGGTTTACCTCCAGGAACGCACCATGGCGCACTGGGCTGGCCAGAATCTGCTGGCGGAGTATGAAACCGGGATGCGACCCGTTTCCGAGGGCAACCGTACAGGCGAAGTATTGATGGGGCCCTACAGGTTTGGATACCAGCTCAACATCACCGATTACTCGCCGCAATCGCCATTCCCGCTTCCTGCGGTCAAGCGAGTGGATGTCCGGCTCTGGCTGGCCGAGGGGGGCGAGCGTCAGCAGCGCGCTGCAGTCAGTGGATTCGTCATGCCATGACTGCCGCTCAACAAAAGGGTTTTACCCTTCTGGAGATGCTCATCGCCATGGTGGTTTTCGCCACCATGAGTCTCATCGCTTACCAGGGATTGCGTGCGGTACTCGATGCGGATCAGTCGACGCGGGTACAAGCGCAGCGTTTGGCGGATCTGCAGGTTACCCTGAGTGTTCTGGAGCGCGATCTGGCCCAGGTTGTCGATGTCACGGTGAGGGACGAATTTGGTGATCCCTTGCCGCCTATCCGATTGCGCCCGGGCGGCGATGCCTTGCTACTCGAACTGGTGCGCGGCGGTGCCGGTGGAGATCAGCGTCTACGGCGTACAGCGTGGCAGATTACCGCCCGCGGACTGGAGCGCCGGATGTGGAGCGGCGTGGATATCGTCGATACGGACGACATGCGCGTGCGGCCGTTCGCCGATCTGGTCGGGGCAGATCAGACGCTCGGTCTCGATAGCGGGTTCGTATTCATCGTCAGGACGGAAAATGGACTGGATCGACTTGATTCCTGGCCCCCGTCGACCGCAGGAGAAGCACCATCACTGCCGCTGGCGGTTGAAGTAGTGCTCGACCTGCCTGGCATCGGGGTCATCCGTCGGCTGATGGCGGTGGGGCTGTGAAGGGGCGTCGGGGGCAGGGCGGCGTAGCGCTGGTAACGGCTTTGCTGATAGTCACTCTGTGCGTGACCTCCGCCGTTGCCATGGCGCTGCGCAATACCGCGGACGTGCGTCGTACCAGTGCCGTGTTCGAGAGAGATTTCTCGCGTCATATCGCCTTGGGTGCCGAAAAGATGGTGCTGCAGTTTTTGAAGCAGGTGGAAAATGTTGACGAGCTGGTATGGGAGACCTGCCGGTCTCCTACTCTGCCATTTCAGGTGGACCAGGTGCGCCTGCAGGCGACACTCGACAACATGCAGTGCCGCTACAATCTGAATGCGCTGGCGGGCGCCGATGAGACCGAACAGGGGTATTTCGCTCGGCTGGTCGACAGGGTAGGTCAGGAGTCGGGCGCAACCATGCCGACCGGTGCACAGCTGGCGGTCGCCATAGTCGACTGGATGAATGCCGAGTCAGACGACCCGGTTTACCGCCTTTCCAGCCCGCCGCGTGTGTCGGGCAACCGGACGATGGTCCTGGCGTCCGAAATCAACAGTGTTGCGGGCATGACGCCCGAAGCCTGGGAGGCGTTGGCACCCTTCGTAACCGCTCATCCGGGCAACCTCAGTTTTATCGATCTTGAGCGAAGCCCGGAGCTGATGCAGGAGGTATTCAAGGACAGGGCAGTACCGGAAAACCCACCCTGGTTCATGCGGCTGGAGATCTCCGCCGAGTTCGGCCAGCGTCGCTTTTACCAGTGTTCGCTGCTCGAGGTTTCGAGTGGCAGGGTGGTTCTGCGCGAACAAACGGCCTGCGAGCCATGACAACAATACGGATAGAAACATGCTGATAGTCCTGTTACCCGACAGTTTCACTTCTGAGCAGGAGCCATTGGTTCACTGGTGGCGGCTCGAGCGGGACAGCGCCATTCTCGACGCGGGGCATGACGGTCTCGGTGCGCTGCGTCAGCGCTTCCCTGGGGAACGGATGCGCGCCCTGGTCCCACCCGGTGCGGTGACGCTTTACCGGGTAGCGATACCGGTCCGGCGTGCGGCGGCAGTCCGCGCCGCCTTGCCCTACGCACTTGAGGATCAGGTCAGCCAGGAGCTGGAGGAGCTGCATTTTGTCGCGGGCCCACGTCGTCCCGACGACCGCTTTGCTGCCGCGGTCGTCGAACATCGTGCCATGCAGGAGTGGCAGGAACTTTTCCTCGAACACGGCTGGCGCCTCGAAGCAATGTCGCCCTTGTCCGCCGCGCATGCTGACCTGCCTGATCCGGGAGTCCTTCGTATACAGAGTTCGCCGTGGCCGGGACGCCCGCCAGAGGTGATCGTCACCGCAGACGATCAGGAACCGGTCTTTCTGGAGTTGAGCCTGCTGCCATTCTGGCTTCGCCGACGGCTCGCCGAGCGGGGCGAAGGGCAGCAATGCGTCGAGCTGGTAGGCGTCAATCCAGAGCAGTTGGGTGATTTCGAGCATGCTGAAACCACTGTATCGGAAGGCGACCCCAGGGCAGTGCAGCTGGCTGTGCTACGCAGGCTGGTCACTCAGAAGCCGGACCTGAATCTATTGTCAGGACCCTATGCGGTCGGCATGGTCACGCCACCCTGGAGGCGCATGCGCCCCACGCTGATCGCGGCCGGGGTGCTTCTGGGAGTGCTGCTTGCCCAGCTTGCGGCCGAATGGATCATCCTCTCCAGCGAGCGTGATCGGCTCTACCAGGCGATCGATCGGCAGTTCGACACGGCACTGCCCAACAGCCGGCGTGTCGATCCGGTGACCCAGTTCCGTCAGGCACTCGAGGGCGGGGGTGCTGCACCCAGCGACAGGGGAATGGGGCCGCTGCTGTACGATGTTCTGGCAGTGGCGCGTGCTGGTGGTACGGCGCAGATTCGCCAGTTTCGGGCGACACCCACGGAGATCGAAGTCGAAATCCATCTGCCTTCCTTCGCCGAGCTGGAGACCATTCGCGGCAACCTGGCTAGTCGTCCAGGGTTGCGCGAAACCCTGCAGGGTGCCGATTCCGGAACGGAAGGTGTGACGGCTCGCCTGAAAATTGAAAGGAGCGGTTCATGAAGGCCTGGTGGATGGGTTTGCAACCACGAGAGCGGACCGTGCTGCTCGCGGGGGGCGCCGTGCTTGCAGTGCTGGTCCTGTGGATGGGTATATGGGAACCGATTGCCAACGAGCGGGCGCGACTGCGTGCAGAGGTCACGGCCCTTGCGACTGATCTTGCCTGGATGGAGCAGGTGTCGGACCAGGTTCGCCGTCGTGCTGCTCAGCAGCGGCCTGTGGGCGGGGCTCCAGCGACCGGCGGCTCTGTGCTGACGCTGGTGGAGGTCTCCGCCACTGCCGCCGGTATTCGCCAGTCGATCGAGCGTGTACAGCCAGAAGGGCAGGGGGCCAGACTCTGGTTCGATCAGGTCAGTTTCGATGCGCTCATACGGTGGCTGGCAGAGCTCGAGGGACGGCACGGACTGCAGGTCACGCAACTGGCAGTGGATGTCGCGGCGGAAGGCGGTATGGTCTCAGCGCGACTTCTGGTGGAGCCCCGATGAACATTTCAGTCTCTCGCAGGATGACCATAACGGTTGCACTCGTGCTGTATCTGGCGGCGCTGGTCTGGAATCTTCCCGCCGCGGTGGTCTGGCGTCTTGTCGCCACACAGTTGCCGGCGCAGGTCAGTCTGGAAGGGCTGACCGGGACGCTCTGGTCCGGCCAGGTCCGCAGGATGCTGGTTGAAGGTATCGATCAGGGAGCGCTTGCCTGGGACTGGCAGCCCGGTCAGCTCTTGAGAGGACAGCTGGGCCTTGCGCTGGAGTGGCAGCCACGCAACGGCCGGGTTGATGGAGATCTCAGGCTGAGTGTTGGGAAAATCACGCTGGAAAACGTCAATGGGCGGCTGGATGCAGCGAGCATGGCCGCGGTCAACCGAGCGCCGTTCGTTCTGGGAGGGACCTGGCTGTTGCATGTGCCAATCCTGGAGTTGCGCCAGTTCGAGCTGGTTCAGCGCGCCGAAGGCCGGCTGGTCTGGGAGAATGCAGCAGGGGGGCTGCCGCAGCCTCTTCAGCTCGGGCATCTCACGGCTGATTTCAGCAGTAACGAGGACTGGCTGGTTCTGCAGCTGAGCGATCAGGGTGGTCCGCTTGGTCTGGCGGGCAGTGCCCGGTGGCGGCCCGGACAGCCCATGTATATCGACTCCAGACTCATGGCCCGCCCGGATGCCGAGCCCGGCCTGGTGGGAGGTTTGCAATTGCTCGGCAACGCCGACGCGGCTGGCTGGGTAAGCTGGCGAGCCCAACTGCAATGAATCACATCTATTCGAGGACCTTATGCGATTTCGCCTACTGACCATCGCATTGATCGTCGCCGGACTGGGCGGTTGCGCCGGCATGGGGCTTTCCGAGCAACAGCGCGGTGCACAGGCCGCCGATGTCCGCGCCCGGCTGGGGCTTGCAGGCTGCGATGCCGGACTGGTCGACCAGATCTTGCCCCTGCGTAATCCAGCGCTTGAACAGGAGGCCGCATTCGCCTGCCTGCAACAGGGTGAGCTGCGTGCCGTGGAGCGCCTTCTGAGCGGCTACAACGAGCGCCACGTGGATCCTCCATTTCCGGACTACTCCGACTATCTCCTCGCCCTGAGCGACCTGGTGCGCTTCGAGGCGGCCGTTGGCGACGATCGGGAACGTTTGGTCCTGGGGCGCCGCGCCCATGAACGGCTGGCGCAGTTCGTGCGGGCCTATCCGAACTCGGCCTATCGCTCCGAGGTAGCGCCAAGGCTCGAGCAGCTTCATGAAGGAATGGCGCGCGCCGAGTACCAATTGGCGCAGCTTGCGCTGGAAACGCAGGCTCGGGAAGAGGGCATCGCTCGCCTGCGCTATGTGGTCGAACAGTATCCGCGCAGCGCGGCAGCGCGCGATGCGGCGCGTTGGCTCGAACATAACCGGCCCTGACTCGGACGCCTCATAACGGTGCCTGGTTACGTGCGCAATGTCTTGACATTGTGCACAACCCGGGATCCTTTGCCCCGATGTCCGCAACCGCATGGGCTAAGTCATTGAAATTCGGAGTGGCTGCTTAAGTTATTGATTTTGTTGATTATTTATTTGTTCAAATTTTGATCATTCTAACCTTCACCCCCGGCTCATCTGCGCCGGAGGCAGTTTTATCGATGCTATCCACAAAGTTGTCCACAGATTTTGTGGATAGCTGCTGGGCTATACTCCCTGCGGCAGTTCCTCTCCTCCGAGGGCCGCCGTGAGCGCCGGAAGCAATTCGCTCAGGGTTTTTGCCATGATGACGAGACTTGCGTCCAGCTGACCCGCCATGTCATCGCCACCCTGCTCGTCAGCCTCATCGCGGAGCAGATCCTCGAAGCGCAGCCGCTTGATTGCCAGCTTGTCATCCAGGGTTAGGGAAAGCTTGTCCTGCCAGGCAATCGTCAGTTGGCTCACCTGCTTGCCTACCGAAAGGTGCTGCTGGATTTCGTCGCTGGCGAGATCCTGGCGTTTGCAGCGTATGACTCCGCCGTCTTCCTGAGTGTCGCGCAGCTCGCATTCGTCCAGCACCACAAAGCCTTCCGGCGCGCTGCCGGTACGCACCCAGTCGGTCATGGCTGCTGCCGGGGCCAGCTTGACGTTGAAAGGGCGCACGGGAAGGCTACCGGTCGATTCACGCAATAAATTGAGCAGATCTTCGGCGCGCTTGTTGCTGGATGCGTCCACAGCTATCCACCCCTCGCTAGCAGCGATCAGTGCAAGTGTCGTCTGGCTGCGAGTAAAGGCGCGGGGCAGCAGCGACATAACGATCTCGTCCTTGAGGGTGTCGCGCTCTTTCTTGTAGACCTTCCGCGCATCCCTGGCTTCTATCTCTTCGACCTTTTCCGCCAACGCTTCCTTCACCACGCTGCCTGGAAGGATTCGCTCTTCCTTGCGCATGGCAACGAGCCAGTAACCTTCCGCAACCTGCAGGCGATTCTCGGAGTGCCGACCGAATGGGGTCGTCCAGCCAAGGGTGTGTGTTTCCTGACTGGCGCAAGGGCGTGCAGGCTTCTGTTCAAGGGCTTCCAGGAGCTGTGTTTCGTTGAAGGGTACGGCCTGACTGAAGCGATAGAGAAGCAGATTGCGAAACCACATGGTGCTGTCCTTTGTTACCAGTTCATCGAGCCGGACGGCGGCGTCGTCGTCCGGTTACGGGGAGGGAATATTGCCTGACTGGGGCGCCGACGACCAGTTTTCCGAAACCTGACAATAACGCATTGAAAAAAAGAAAATTTTTTAAGGAAAGGTATTGCCACGCAGCAAAAAGCTGCCTAGAATGCGCCCCACTTCGAGAGCAAACGGGTGATTAGCTCAGCTGGGAGAGCATCTGCCTTACAAGCAGAGGGTCGGCGGTTCGATCCCGTCATCACCCACCACTCGAGGTTACGCGCAGCGGTAGTTCAGTCGGTTAGAATACCGGCCTGTCACGCCGGGGGTCGCGGGTTCGAGTCCCGTCCGCTGCGCCATTTTTGTTTCCTTCCCTCCTGTGGCATGCTTCGCAACTTTTCCTGCATTATTTTTCATCTCCCCGTATTCCGGTAGATCAGCTTATCCAGCCCTGCTAAGCTTCATTCTTTATTCCTGCCCGTTGGGGCTTGTCTATAGAGGTAAGCATGAAGCGTAAACTGCTCGCGGCCGGCATCGCTGCCGGTATTCTCTCTCTGGTTGGTTGCGGTGAGACAGAAACGGAAGTCCAGATCACCACTCCGATTCAACAGGCCTCCTACGGGATCGGTCTGAACATGGGCGAGAGCCTGCGGCAGGACGGACTGGATGATATCGACCCTCAGGCGCTCGCACTGGGCATGCAGGATGCTCTGGCAGGGCAGGAGTCGCGTGTCAGTGAAGACGAACTCAGAGCGGCCTTCATGGAGCTTCAGGCCCGTGCCGAGTCGCGTGCAAGCGGTCTGCTCGAAGAGACGCGCGTTGCCAACCAGGAATATCTTGCCGAAAACGCCCAGGCAGAAGGCGTGACCACCACTGACTCAGGTTTGCAGTACGAAGTTTTGCAGGCCGGTGATGAAGGCAATCCCCAGCCTTCTGCAGATGACGTGGTCAGCGTGCATTACGAAGGGCGGCTTCTGGACGGTACAGTGTTCGATAGCTCCATCAGTCGCGGAGAGCCGGTCGATCTTCCGGTCAGTGGCGTCATTCCTGGATGGGTGGAGGCGCTGCAGCTTATGCGCGTGGGCGACAAGTGGCGCGTGACCATTCCTAGTGAGTTGGCCTACGGCGAGCGCAGCCCGAGCCCGGTTATTCCGCCGAACTCTATCCTGGTATTCGAAATGGAACTGCTGGGAATTCAGGGCGAGGACGAGTAATACCGGTAACACTTCGCGGAGCCCGGCGCAGACCGTCGGCGCTCCGCACTGTTACCGTTATGCACATTTCCTGGTAACACCGCAATCCCTCTCGTCGTGTTTCCCTCCTGTTTTACGTTCTCATAACACGCTGATTTTATTGATAATTTTTCTGATCAAAAAGTGCTCATTTTGACTCGGGGCGTGTGCTGGCGTGCCTTTGGCGCGCTTTCCCATAGATTGTGCACAGAGTTATCCACAGAAGTTGTGGGTAAGCTATTGGATTCAGGTGGGCGATAGTGCCAGGCTGCTTTCGGCGTAAGCAGCCCGGCTTCGAACTGTTTAACTGGCGGCCGCTACCTGCTCGGTTAGGCGCAGCAGATCAATGAGGATGTTGCCGGTTTCGGCGAGGAACGGGTCGTCGTCCTTGTCGTCCGATTCGCCGGTCAGCGGTGTGTTGCCGGCGTCAAGGAAGGGGTCTTCCCGTTCGAGTGAGGTGAGATGCTCCTCACCGCGTGCCTCACGGCGACGATTCTCCAGATCCAGCAGCTTCTGCTCGAACGCCTGCTGCTCTTCACGACGCTTGGCCTCGTTCAGTGGCAGGAATTGACGCTCGCGCATCGCCCGGTTCAGTTCGATTCGAGCCATGGTGTAGGTGAAGTCCGGATCGCGTGCGGCGCGCTCTTCGTGACGCTCGGCCAACTGACGGATCAGCGGTGCCAACTGGCGGTCCATCCGGTACTGTGCCGGTGCGATCGTGTCCCAGGGGAGCGCCCGGGGCAGGGCGCTTTCGCCTATGTCGGTGGTCTCCAGCAACGAAGGGAAAGTGATATCGGGGATTACGCCGCGGTTCTGGGTGCTCTGCCCGGATACTCGATAGAACTTCGCTAGAGTCAGCTTGAGCTCGCCGTGGTTCAATGGCTGGATCGACTGGACCGTACCCTTACCAAAGGTAGGCTCTCCAATCACCAGGGCCCGGCCGTAGTCCTGCATCGCACCAGCGAAGATCTCGGAAGCGGATGCGGAGAGGCGGTTGACCATGACTGCCAGCGGACCGTTGTATGCGGTTCCGACTCCGGGGTCATCCAGCACCTGCACCTGGCCCTGGGCGTCGCGTACCAGCACCGTGGGTCCCCGGTCGATGAACAGCCCGGTAAGCTCCGTCGCTTCCTGCAGCGATCCGCCACCATTGTTGCGCAGATCCAGTACCACGGCGTCGACGCTCTTTTCTTCGAGCTCCTGCAGGAGGCGGCGCACGTCGCGCGTGGTGCTGCGGTAATCTGGATCGCCGCGGCGGTACGCCCGGAAATCGATGTAGAATCCGGGGACCTCGATCACGCCGATCCGATAGTCGCGACCCTGCTCTCGGATATCCAGAACATTGGCCTTGGCTGCCTGGTCCTCCAGCTTGACCGCTTCACGAGTGAGTCGCACCAGTCGGCTGGTCATGTCGGTCGCCGGATTGCTGGCTGGTATTACTTCGAGGGTGAGGGAAGAGCCTTTCGGGCCACGGATCAGCTTCACTACCTCATCGAGGCGCCAGCCCACCACGTCGACCATTTCGCCTTCCCCCTGGGCCACACCTATGATGCGATCGGCCGGGGCCAGTTGCTGGCTTTTCTCCGCCGGTCCCGCCGGGACCAGGCGGACGATCTTGGTAAACTCGTTGTCACTTTGCAGTACCGCCCCAATTCCCTCCAGCGACAGACTCATGTTGATGTCGAAGTTCTCGGCATTTTCTGGCGACATGTACTGTGTATGCGGGTCATAGACCATGGCGAAGGCATTGAGGTAATTCTGGAATATATCTTCGCCACGGGTTTGCGAAAGCCGTGTCTGCTGGCTTTGATAGCGCCGCTTGAGCAGTTCATCGATCCGCTGGTCATCACGCCCGGCAAGCCGCAGCCTCAGGACTTCATCCTTGAGCTGGGCATGCCAGAGTTCGTCGAGCGCCTGCTGATCGGCAGGCCAGTCAGCCTTCTCCCTATCGATCTGGATTTGCTGATCGGTAGTGAAGTCCAACTCTTCAATTCCCTGCGAGAGCATGCTCGTGATGAAGATGAGCCTCTGGTTCGCCCGCTCGATCTGCCGCCTGTGCATGGCAAACCCGACGCTCAAGTCACCCTTGAGCAGGAGGTCATCCATGCTGTAGCGATGACGCTCGAACTCCTTGATATCCGCAGCGGTGAACAGGCTGCGCTGTGGGTCGAGTTGCTTGAGATAGGAGTCGAAGATTTCGCTGGAAAGTGCGTCATTCAGCTGAATGCGGTTGTAATGGTGGCGCCGCAGCAATTCTACGGTATTGAGTGTTGCGATTCGCTGTTCGCGGGTAGGCTGCAGGCTCTCCACGTCGAGAACCGGGAGCCTCTCGGCTGCCAGTGCGCTGCCGGCAACAGCCAGCAAGGCGGACAGGCAGGTACTACGCAGGGTTCGAGAGACTTTCATCAGGGGTATCGTTTCCGGAGAGAGAAGAAGTAAGCTTTTAGGTCTTATAAGGGAACGCAGGTTCCCTTTTCAATACGGACAAAAGCACTATGGAGGCACTGTGAGAGGATTGCAAGCCGAGGGCGGGGCCCTCGTATGGCGTGAACAGCCCGTGGTAGAGCTTGCCGCCGGCCAGGTAAGGGTCCGAGTGATGGCTTCCGGCCTCAATCGTGCCGATTTGTTACAGCGGGCGGGTCTTTACCCGCCTCCGCCGGGCGCTTCGGCGGTTCTGGGCCTGGAATGCGCGGGCGAGGTCATCGAGGTGACTGAGGGAAGCCGATGGCGCATCGGTGATCGCGTGTGCGCCTTGCTTGCCGGTGGAGGCATGGCCGACGAAGTGGTGGTCGATGGTCGACACCTGCTGCCTATTCCGGATGGACTGGGCTGGGCTGAGGGTGCAGCTCTGCCGGAGGTTTTCAGTACCGCCTGGCTGAACGTGTTCGAGCTGGGCGCCGCATCTCCAGGTGAGAAGGTTCTGATTCACGCCGGGGCCAGTGGGGTGGGTACTGCGGCGATTCAGCTCTGTAAAGCGCTCGGCAACCCGTGCTGGGTCACCCTGGGAAGTCAGGACAAGCTTGATGCCTGCAAGGCTCTCGGAGCACAGGGCGGGGTCCTGCGACAGGACGGACTGGATGGCCTGCGCGCCATGGGGCCCTTCGACGTGGCACTGGATCCGGTCGGGGCTACCTATGCCGCGGCCCATCTTGATCTGCTGGGTCTGGACGCACGCTGGGTGGTGATCGGGTTGATGGGAGGCCGCGAAGCCACGCTGGATCTGGCCAAGCTGCTGGTCAAACGCATTCAGATCACCGGCTCTACGCTGCGTACGCGAAGCGCCGACTTCAAGGCCGGTCTGCTGGAGCGAATGGAACAGAAAATCTGGCCGCTGTTTATTGGCGGCGAACTCAAGCCGATGGTGGCCGCCGCCTACCCCTTCGAGCAGGCCGAAGAGGCCTTTGCCGAGCTGGCTTCCGACAAGGTGATCGGCAAGATCGTTCTGGTGCGCTAGCGGCTCGACGGGGCAGGCCTGGAGGGCCCCGCCCCGTCGTCCTCAGATGACGATTTCGCTATTGAAGAATCGCTCGAGAACTGCGACCAGGTAGGCTGCGTCGCGCGCGCCGGCGAGTTCGCGGATCGAATGCATGCCAAATGTCGGAACGCCGATGTCGACGGTGCGAATTCCGACTCGACTGGCCGTAATCGGGCCGATGGTGCTGCCGCAGCCCATGTCGCTGCGTACTACGAAGCTCTGTACCGGAACCTCAGCCTGATCGCACAGGTGGCGGAACAGCGCGGCCGTCTCGCTGTTGGTGGCGTATCGCTGATTGCTGTTTATCTTGATCACCGGGCCACCATTGAGTTGTGGACCATGGTTACCGTCATGGCGGTCTGCAAAGTTGGGGTGAACCGCATGGGCGTTATCCGCCGAAATCATCAGCGAGCGCTGGATGACTCGGGCCCTCTCGATGGGGTCTGGCAGCAAACGCAGCAGCACGTCTTCGAGAAAGGGGCCGTCCGCGCCACAGTGAGAGCTCGAGCCGACTTCTTCGTGATCGGTACATACCAGCATGGCCGGCTGAGAGCCAGCTTTCAGCAAGGCCAGGAGGCCGGCATGACAGGACAGCAGATTGTCCAGCCGCGCTGAAGTCAGAAAATCGCCGTGCAGTCCGATGACCGCGGGCGGCTGGGTGTCGTAGAAGCTGAGCTCGAAATCCAGTACCCGCTCGATCCGGACCTCGGGATACTCGCTGGCCAGTTGCTGGGCCAGTAATGCACGCAGATCGGGCTGTGGTTCGGTAGCCATCGCCAGCACCGGAGGCATGTCGGTTTGCGGATTGATCTTCTGGCCGTCGTTCACGCCGCGATTGAGGTGAATCGCAAGGCTCGGTATTACCGCAATGGGGCGCTTGAAGTTGACCAGCCGACTGTCAAGGCGACCTTCGAGGGAGCGAAAGGTTACGCGACCAGCGAGCGAAAGATCCCGATCAAACCATGGCGCGAGCAGGGCGCCGCCATAGATTTCCACCCCCAGTTGCCAGAGCCCCTGCTGGACAAGCTCAGGCTGCGGCTTGACCCGCAGACAGGGGCTGTCGGTATGCGCGCCCACCAGGCGCAGCCCGTGCTGCAACGCCCCTTCGCTGCCAAGGCAGAACGCGATCAGGGATGAATCGTTACGCGTTACCAGATAGCGGCCTTCCGCCTTCAGTACCCAGTTCTCCCGTTCGTCCAATTGTTCGAAACCCGCTTCCAGCAGACGGTTGCGCAGGTTCTCGGTGGCGTGAAAGGGAGTGGGGGAGGCTTCAATAAAAGCCGCCAGATCTTGGGTAATGTCGCTCGGGTTCATGGCTTGCTTCCAGGCGGGTGTCAAAAGGGCACAGGGCTTTCAAAGCGCAATCGCTCGCGCGTTACGGGATGGCTGATTGTTAGTGCAGCAGCATGCAGCGCCAGTCGCGGGAAGGCTTCGAGCGCTTCGCCCTGGGCATAAAGCTGATCACCCAGAAGTGGGTGGCCCAGCGATAGCATGTGCACTCGCAGCTGATGTGAGCGCCCGGTAATGGGGGTCAGCTCCACCCGGCAGTGATCGGCGTATCGTTCGGTAATTCGCCAGTAGGTCTGCGCCGGCTTGCCGAACTCATGATCGACGATGTGCCGGGGCTTGTTCGGCGGATCGTAGCGCAGCGGCAGGTCGATCATGCCTGAGTCAGCAGTCGGGTGGCCCCAGCAGAGGGCAGCATAGGTTTTTTCCGTTTCCCGGTCGTGGAACTGGCGAGACAGCTCCCGATGGCTGTCAGGATTGCGCGCGATGACCAGCAGACCGGAGGTTTCCCAGTCGAGGCGGTGGACTATCCGTGCTTCCGGGTAGCCGTTTTCCTGCAGACGGGTTATCAGGCAGTCCCTGTTGTCCTCGGCACGGCCGGGGACCGACAGCAGAAGGCTCGGCTTGCTGACGATCAGAAAGGTCGGATCCTCATGGAGAATACCGATGTGGCTCAGGGGCATGGAGATTCCATGGCGCCCTCCCAGGAGGGCACCTGTCTGTTTCAGAGTCGTTCGGGCAGAGTGATGTTCAGCTCGAGAATCGAGCAGTCATCCTGGTTGTCGAGTGCGACGTGAACCTGCTCGCGGTCGATTTTCACGTATTTGCTGATCACGTCGATGATTTCCTGCTGCAGTTGCGGCAGGTAATCGGGCTGGGAGCGCTGGCCGCGCTCGTGGGCCACGATGATCTGCAGCCGCTCCTTGGCCACCGAGGCGGTGGTGTTCTGCTTCTTGCGGTCACGGAAATAGTCGAACAGGCTCATCAGCGACCTCCGAACAGTCGTTGCAGCAGCGTCTTCTTCTGAGCTTCGAGGAATCGGTGCGGCTTTTCTTCGCCCAACAGACGGTCAACCGCGTCACCGTAGGCCTGGCCGGCATCGCTCTGGTCGTCCATGATTACCGGAACGCCCTGGTTGGATGCCTTGAGCACGGCCTGTGATTCGGGAATGACGCCGAGCAGCGGGATGGAAAGGATGTCCTCCACATCACTGACGGAAAGCATCTCGCCATTTTCCACACGCGCAGGGTTGTAGCGGGTCAACAGCAGATGTTCCTTGATACGTTCACCCGCTTCAGCCTTGCGCGACTTGCTCGACAGCAGTCCGAGCATCCGGTCCGAATCGCGCACGGAAGACACCTCGGGATTGGTCACCACGACGGCTTCGTCGGCGAAGTACATTGCCAGGTGCGCACCTTTCTCGATGCCGGCCGGGGAATCGCAGACGATGAAGTCGAAGGTCTGTTTGAGCTCCTCGAGAACCTTTTCCACCCCTTCCTGGGTCAGCGCATCCTTGTCGCGGGTCTGCGAGGCGGGGAGGATGTACAGGTTGTCGGATCGCTTGTCCTTGATCAGCGTCTGGTTCAGATTCGAGTCGCCGTTGATCAGGTTGACGAAATCATAGACCACGCGGCGTTCGCACCCCATGATCAGGTCGAGATTACGGAGGCCGACGTCGAAGTCGACAATGACTGTCTTGAATCCACGCAGGGCGAGTCCGGTTCCGATGGCAGCGCTGGTTGTGGTTTTGCCAACGCCGCCTTTGCCTGAGGTGACGACTATGATCTTTGCCAAGATGACCTTCCTGTCCGAGCTGTAGATGAATAGGAAAGAACGTGGTCGACGGATGGGTCGACGGGTTCTGCGCGTAATTGGTTAGGGTTGCCTGGACATGGCCCGAAGCCACGATTTGCGGGCATCCCCGGATGGCTCCAGAGTATCTGTCAAAGGGGCGCTATCTTCAAGCTGTCGCCGTCCAGACTGATCTGCGCGGCTTCCTTCCAGAGATGCCGGCGCAGGTCCTCGGCGACCTTGTAATGGCCGGCGATCGATACCAGTTCAGCTTCGAGTGATTGGCAAAAGATCCGCGCCTCGGCGTTTCCTCTGACTCCTGCGAGGGCTCTTCCTCGCAGAGGGCCGTATACATGGATGTTCCCATCGGCAAGGAGTTCCGACCCCGGGCTCACTGGCGCCAGCACCACCAGATCTCCGCCGCGCGCGTAGACCTGCTGGCCGGAGCGAATCGGCTGGGTAATCACTTTGTTGGTGGCCGGCTCGGGGGCGGCGGGCTTTTCTGCCGGCGCGGTGGCAGGCGCTGGCGAGGCTGCCGCAGCAGGCTGCGCCTGAGCTGGGCGAGACTCGAGTTCATTCGGTTTGTCGCGTCCGCGGCCGGGTAGCATCAGTACCAGACCGGCCTGCTGGGCGAGTCGCCGGAAGCTCTCCGCACCGCGCAGGGCCATGGGTTGCATTCCGAACTCGCGGCAGATCCGCAGAAGATGGCTGAGTGTGGTGTTGTCGAGCTCGCTGTCGAGCTTGTCGAGACTGATGACGACCGGAGTGTCCTTGAAGAAGTTGGGCGCCTGACCGACTTTTTCTGCCAGTTGCCTGGCGAAGCGGTCCGGTTCCTGACGCAGCAGTTCGATCACGGTCA
Organism: Pseudomonas sp.; assembly: GCA_030603065.1. Taxonomy (GTDB): domain Bacteria; phylum Pseudomonadota; class Gammaproteobacteria; order Pseudomonadales; family Pseudomonadaceae; genus Halopseudomonas. The sequence goes on along the minus strand of JAUVYN010000019.1, from coordinate 25,923 downwards.
TGGTCAGCATGCCGCCCTTTAGGTTGAACACGGGGTCGTTGGCAAGCAGATCGAGGTTCGAGTCAGCGGTCATGTCGGATCCAGTAGTACGGTTTGTGGGCACATTATAGACTGACCGCTCTGATCGCAACCCGTGCGGCGCTTGGGTAGAATGGGCTTTTCCACTTTTCATGGCAGGTTTGATGACTCGTCCCGGTTTCAGCCGCGCGCTGCTTCACCCAAGGTACTGGCTCATGTGGCTGGGCCTGGGCTCGCTCTGGTTGCTGATTCAGCTGCCTTATCCGACCATTCTGGCGCTAGGTCGTGGCGTGGGCTGGATCATGTATCAGTCGATGGCCGAGCGACGGATGATTGCTCGCACCAACCTCGCGCTGTGCTTTCCCGGCTGGACGGAGGATCGGCGTGACCAGATTCTGCGGGAGAATTTTGCCTCGAACGGAATAGCGCTGTTCGAGATGGCAATGGCCTGGTGGTGGCCACGCCAGCGACTGGCTCGGCTTGCTCGTATCGAAGGTCTCGAACACCTGCAGAAAGCCTCGGCCCAGGGCCGGGGGGTTGTGTTGATGTCGATGCATTTCACCACCCTGGAGATCGGTGCGGCTTTGCTGGGGCAGCGGGCGACCATCGATGGGATGTACCGGGAGCACGCCAACGCTGCCTTTGATTTCGTCCAGCGCCGGGGGCGCGAACGGCACAATGCCGATGCGGTGGCGATCGAGCGCGAGGATGTTCGCAGCATGCTCAAGTCGATGCGTTCCGGCCGTGCGATCTGGTATGCACCTGATCAGGATTACGGGCGCAAGGCCAGCGTCTTCGTGCCGTTCTTCGGAGTCGTCGCAGCAACCGTAACGGCGACCAGCACTTTCGCCCGTCTGGGCAAGGCGCTGGTGATCCCCTTCACCCAGACCCGCCTGCCTGGCGCGAAAGGCTATCAGCTCACGCTGCACCCACCCCTCGAGAACTTTCCCTCAGGTGACGAGAAGGCGGATGCGTTGCGCATCAATCAGTTCGTCGAGCAGGCCATTCTAGCTCAGCCAGAGCAATACATGTGGGTCCACCGGCGCTTCAAGACGCGCCCGGAGGGCGAGCCAAGGCCATATCCGAAACGACAGCGGCGTCGGCGCAGAGGACGGCGGTGATTGAACGGCTCTGGCAGCGCCAGCAGGATTGCGCGGGGCTGGTGCTTTCCGGGGGTGGCGCGCGGGCAGCCTATCAGGTCGGCGTGTTGGCAGCGCTTGCAGAGCTGCTGCCCGATGGTGCTGCTAACCCTTTTCCGGTGATTTGCGGTACCTCCGCAGGCGCGATCAATGCCGTGGGGTTGGCAACCAACGCGGATAACTTTTCCGCTGGGGTGGAGCGGATGCTGCAGGTCTGGGGGCAGTTTCGATGCGAACAGGTCTACCGCACCGACTGGCCCGGACTGATATCCCAGGCTTGGCACTGGACCCGGGTGAACCTGCTAGGTGGTCACTCCGAGCGTCCTACGGCTTTGCTGGATAACTCCCCGTTACGGGAGCTGCTCGATGGTCTGATGCGTTTCCCGCGGATCGAAACCGCACTCCAGGCAGGGCAGTTGCGAGCAATATCGGTGAGTGCCTTCGGTTACCAGTCTGCGGAGTCGGTGTGCTTCTATCAGGGGCACGAGCGGATCCAGCCGTGGGAGCGACACCGGCGTGTTGGGGTGCAGACGACACTGTCGCTGGACCACCTGATGGCGTCCTCTGCGATTCCGCTGCTGTTCCCCCCGGTGCGCATGAATCGCGAATGGTTCGGGGACGGTGCCGTCCGGCAGCGTTCGCCGATCAGTCCAGCGCTCCATCTGGGCGCCAACCGCGTTCTGGTGATCGGGGTGTCCGACAACCCTGTCAACCAGCCGCCGACCCATCGGCGGGGGCCGCGCTTGCGTGCCGGCGCGCCACCCTCGCTGGCGCAGCTTGGCGGGCATTTGCTCAACAGCACCTTTGTCGACAATCTCGAATCGGATATCGAGCAACTGGAGCGCCTTAATCGTCTGGCCCGCCTGATGCCGCACGGAGAGCGCAGCAAGGCTGGTCACCTGCGTCCGGTCGAAGTATTGGTAATTTCACCCAGTGAGCCGCTGGATGTCATCGCTGCGAAGCATCGCAAGGCATTGCCAGCGGCTCTGCGAGCTTTTCTCCGTGCCAGCGGGGCGACCCGCGCCTCTGGCGGCAGCATGGTCAGCTATCTTCTGTTCGAGGCGGCCTATTGCGCCGAACTCATTGCGCTCGGTCGCAGCGATGCCCTGGCGCGCTCCGGGGCGTTGCGTGGATTTCTCGGACTGGCACCGGCCTGATCAGCCGGCGACCAGCACCCGCAGCGCATCGAGTCGTACCTTCGCCTGCTGCAGAGCGCTCAAACCCTGCTTCTTCTGCTGGATCAGGTTCTGGACCTCTTCGTCACGTACCAGCGGATTGACCTGGCGGAGTGCTTCCAGGCGCTGAATCTCTTCGTCCAGTTCCGCGGTAAAGCGTCGGGTCGCTTCGCCTACCAGTTCATGGTGCTGCACGTCGGCGAGCGCCTCGGCGCGATCGAGCAGACGCTCGACTACTTCGCGCTGGCTCTTGGCGATCTTGGCTGCCAGATGCTTGGGCAGGTGGTCCAGCTGTCCCTCGAGGGTATCGAAGGACACCTTGGCGGCCAGGTCATTGCCGTTGACATCGAGCAGGCAGCGAATCGGAGTCAACGGCAGGTAGCGCTGCATCTGCAGTGCGCGGGGGGCGATCGCCTCGCTGACGAATAGGCACTCCAGAAGCATGGTTCCAGGTTTGAGTGCCTTGTTCTTGAGCAATGCCACCGAGCTGTTACCCATGCTGCCGGACAGCACCAGGTCCATGCCCCCCTGCAGCATCGGATGCTCCCAGGTGATGAACTGCATGTCTTCACGGGTGAGGGCAGTGTCGCGATCGTAGGTGATGGTGACTGCTTCGTCATCGCCAAGCGGGAAGCCGGCATCCAGCATGCGTTCACCCGGGCGCAGAATCAGCGCATTGTCGGAATGATCCTCGCTGTCGATGCCGAAAACGTCGAAAAGGCGTTCCATGTAGATTGGCAGCTGGAAATCGGCGTCCTGGCGCTCGATTGCAGTGATCATCGCTTCGGCATCGCCGTGCCCCCGGGAGTGAAGCTCCAGCAGACGGTCGCGCCCACGATGCATGTCCGCTTCCAGCGCAAGGCGGTGCGCTCGGGCTGCGTCGATCAGTTCAGCCCAACTGGCCGTGTCGGGGTGGTCGAGCTGTTGCAGCAGGCGTCCACCGAACTCATGCTGCAATGCGCTGCCGGTGGGCGAAGTGGCAAGGAAGGCGTCAAGCGCATCCTGGTACCAGCGGAACAGACGCTCCTGCGCTGTGCCCTCGAGGTAGGGCACATGCAGCTGAATGGTGGCACGCTGGCCGATCCGGTCCAGGCGACCGATGCGCTGTTCGAGCAGATCAGGGTGGTTGGGCAGGTCGAACATGACCAGATGGTGGGCGAACTGGAAGTTTCGGCCTTCGCTGCCGATCTCGGAGCAGATCATTACTTGCGCCCCGAATTCCTCGTCGGCAAAGAAGGCGGCAGCCCGGTCACGCTCGACGATGCTCATGCCTTCATGAAAAACCGTTGCTGGAGTGCCGCTGCGCACTCGTAGTGCATCGTCCAGATCCAGAGCCGTTTCGGCATGGGCACAGATCACCAGCACTTTGCTCCGTTTGAGCAGGCGCAGGGTATCGATCAACCATTCGACGCGCGGGTCGGTTTGCCACCAGGTGTGTTCTACGGGCTCGCCGCTGGACTGAAAGTCCACCTCTGGATAAAGCGCCCGGCGGCCTTCAAGATCGGCGTAGATCGGGGGGCACGGCAAGGGATAGGCATGCAGCTCGCGTTCGGGGAAGCCGGCAATGGCTGCCCTGGTATTGCGGTAGAGCACCCGGCCAGTCCCGTGACGGTCCAGCAACTGGCGGATCAGACTCTCCCGCGCTTCCTCCGCGTCGCTACCCTTCGCATCGAGCCGGGCTAACAGCGAAGTCGCTGCGTCGCCCAGCCAGCCCTCGATGGCCTGGCGCGACTCGGCACTCAGCGTGCCCTCATCAAGCAGTCCCTGGACTGCTTCGGCGACAGGTTGATAACGGGCCGATTCCGCCCGGAACGTTTCCAGGTCATGGAAACGATCGGGATCGAGCAGGCGCAGGCGGGCAAAGTGGCTTGCCTGGCCGAGCTGTTCCGGGGTGGCGGTGAGCAGCAGAACAGCAGGGATGTCTCTGGCCAGACGCTCCACCAGAGCGTACTCGTCGCTTGGCTTTTCGGGGTGCCAGACCAGATGGTGCGCTTCGTCTACGACCAGCAGATCCCATTGACTTTCATGCAGGTAATCCCGAATGCGCGGCTGGCTCAGCAGTATTTCCAGCGAAATCAACGCCAGCTGTTCTTCTTCGAAAGGATTGTCTTCGGCACCAATACAACGGTCCAGATTGAACAGGGCGAAGCGCAGATTGAAACGGCGGCGCATTTCCACCAGCCACTGGTGCTGCAGATTCTCGGGAACCACAATCAGCACGCGACGTACCCGGCCGGTTTGCAGCTGCCGGTGAATTACCAGACCGGCCTCGATGGTCTTGCCAAGCCCCACCTCGTCAGCCAACAGGACCCGCGGAGCGATACGGTCTGAGACATCACGGGCGATGTGCAGCTGGTGCGCAATTGGCTGTGTCCGTACTCCGGCCAGGCCAAGCAACGGCGAGCGATGGATGCGCGAGTAATGTCGAAGGCTCTCATAGCGCAGTCCGAACCAGTGCAGGGGATCGACCTGACTGGCGAATAGACGATCGCTGGCAAGGCGAAACTGAATGAAGTTGTCGAGCATCGTTTCGGCAAAGTGTGCCGGAGATCCGTCTTCGCGCAGGCCCGAGTACACCAGCAAGCCGTTCTCTTCCTCCACATCGCTGACTGTCAGCTGCCAGCCTTCGTGGTGTACGACCGTATCGCCGGGACTGAAGCGAACCCGGGTAAGCGGGGCGTTGCGCAGAGCATAGTGGCGAGTCTCGCCGCTGGCGGGATAGAGCATCACCACCAGACGATCATCCTGGGAGAGCACCGTACCCAGGCCGAGTTCCGATTCGCTGTCGCTTACCCAGCGCTGTCCCGGGGTGAATGCCGTCATCTTCCGCTCCTGCCCGTGCCCGAAAAAGGGCGCTATGTTAAAGCGATCGTCCCATGCTGACAAAGAAAACCGGCCCTTGCCTACCTAATAGGGGGGCGTCGCAACAAATTGCGTGAATTGTGACCAATTTCACGCGAACGGGTGATCAATTCCTGTTCCATGTTGTCGATATACTCTAGGACGATTGAACCAACCAGTGCTGATCCCGCGAGACGTGGTCAAGCGAGGCCAATATGCTGATCCCAGGGCTCCCGGTGGCAGGGGCGCAGAACGATGTAATAAAGCCCAAGCGAGGCGTTCAGGAAACGCAGGAGTCGGCTGCGATCCACGAGGCGCTGGCCGAGCCGGTCGAGCGGCGCCGCCGCAACAAGGGACGCCATCCGGAACGCCGGCGCGCCCGTCAGCGGGCACACCTGGTCGATCTGGTGGAGTACTCGCCCGAGGGCAAGGTAGAAACCGTATCCGACCTGCCAAGCAAGGGACTGCTGGTTGACATCGAGGTCTGAAGCAATGCTAGGCTCTGGCGTCATTCAAGGAGTCAGCATGACAGAAGACACTCAGGCTCCCGAGGTTATCGACCTTACCCAGGCCCGCAAGCAGCGCCTGCATGCCATCCATGAGGCGCGTCTCGCGAAGGTTCGCGCGGCCTTTGAGAAGGCCTTGCCACTTCCAGTATCCCCCCGGCCGAAAGGCGCGCGAAAAGGTCGCAAGAAGCCGCCCAAGCGCTGATCGATTCATATTTGACTTCGGTCAATAAACCGCAGCCATCGTATGGGTATTCTGGACTCCTGAAATTATTTAGGAGGTCCAGTCCATGTTCATCGACGAAACTGTAATAGCAGGCGCCATCGCTGTCGGCCTTTGTCTGGCCTTCCTGACCGGATTTGGCGTTTTCTGCTGGCGTGATGCGCACCGCAAGAATCCTCCCAAGAATTCCTGAGGAGCAGTCGCTCCCGAAACCTCGCATGGCTCGCAAGGCCTTTGGCGGTGCTCTCGAGTGCCGCTTTTTTTTACCCGTCTGTCGCTCACCCTGATTTTCTTTCCCTGCTTTCCTTCCTATCGGCGGGCTTCGATGCCAGAATGCTGTATGTATATACAGTTAACGATGGGTCGCATTTGATGGCATCTTCCAAAATTCCGACGGGGCGCGGCACCGTCGACAATCGGGCTGGCCGGTTTGCCAGGCGCCTCAGCGAGGATCAGGACGATGGCTGGTGGCAGGAGCAGGCGCCAGCGTCGGCTGCGACCGAGGTGAGAAGTGAGTTGTCCCGGTCGATCATTACGCGAAACCGGTCTCCTGATATCGGTTTCGATCAATCGATCAACCCCTACCGAGGCTGTGAGCACGGCTGTATCTATTGCTACGCCAGGCCCAGCCACGCGTACTGGGACATGTCACCGGGCCTGGATTTCGAGACCCGGCTGATCGCTCGGGAGAATTCCGCCACGCTACTTGGCGCTGAACTTTCCAGGCCGGGCTACCAGTGCAAGCCGATCAACCTGGGCGCGAATACCGATCCCTATCAGCCCATCGAGCGCAAGTATCTGCTGACGCGCCAGTGCCTGGAGGTACTGCTGCGCTTTCGACACCCGGTGACCGTCGTTACCAAGAGCGCACTGGTCCTTCGGGATCTCGATCTGTTGACCGATCTGGCTCGGCAGAATCTGGTACGGGTGATGGTCAGTCTCACCACACTGGATGATGATCTCAAGCGTCGGCTGGAGCCCCGCACGGCCAGTGGGACGGCAAGGCTCAGGGTGGTGCGCCAGTTGAGTGAGTGCGGTATACCCGTCGGGGTGCTGCTTGCGCCCATGATTCCAGCGATAAATGATTCGGAACTCGAATCACTGGTCGAAGCCGCGGCAGCCGCAGGCGCGCACAGTGCCCATTACATCCTGCTGCGCTTGCCATGGGAGGTGGCGCCCCTGTTCGAGGGCTGGCTTCGTGAGCACTACCCGTTGCGCGCAGAGCATGTACTGAGCCTCATTCGCCAGTGTAGAGGCGGTGAGCTCAACGATCCGGGCTTCGGCAGCCGCTTCCGTGGGCAGGGGCCCTTCGCCGATCTACTTGAACAGCGTTTTCGTGCGGCGCTCAGGCGCGCCGGTCTGACCTCTCGTGGCGGGCTTGAGCCTCTCGATTGCTCTGCCTTCTCGCCTCCAGGCCAACAGCTTGGACTGTTCTGATCGGGCAAAACTGGAGAGTGCATCCGGCACGTTTTAAGATGAGTGCTTTTGTGGAGTCTCACATGCCCGGGTCGCCTGCTCGACCAGCTTGTGCTGCCTGTTGTCGGCCGCTAACCCATTGTCTCTGCGCGCTTGTCCCGAGCCTGCAGCCAGCTACACAGGTGGTGATTATTCAGCATCCGTCAGAGCGTCATCACGCATTGAATACCGCGAGGCTGCTGGCGCTGGGGTTGGCAAATGCAAGGCTCGTCATCGCCGAGCAGCTTTATGATGATCTGGCGTCAGAGCTTGCCGATCCGGACTGGCGAACCGAGTTGCTATTTCCCGGACCTGAGGTGGCGCAGATTGCGCCGTCACCCTTCGATGGTCGGCCGCGCCGACTGGTTCTTCTGGATGGCACCTGGCGCAAGGCTCGCAAGTTGCTGTACCTGAACGATGTATTGCGCCGCATTCCGCAGGTGACGCTTCCCGTGGGTCAGGCTAGTCGTTATCGCCTACGCAAGGCGCCTGGGCCGGAAGCGCTTGCGACCATCGAAGCGGGCGTCCGTGCGCTGTCGATCATCGAACCGGATATCGATTTTCAACCACTGCTAAAGCCCTTCGAGGCGCTTATCGAAGGGCAGATCGATTCGATGGGTGCTGAACGCTATTCACGCAATCACCTTGCTACCACCCGTTGAGCAAGGGTTACCCATTCGCGAAGCTTATTTTGGTTCTGCATCGCCTGCAGGAAAGAGCCTAGCCGTTAGACTGGCCTTGGCATACAACAATAAACGCAGCCGAGGTACACATGAACGACACCGGGAAGCGGGTGGTTATAACGGGTGCTGGCAGCGGGCTCGGCAGAGAGCTGGCCCTACGCTACGCGCGGGAGGGCGCGCGACTGGTACTGGCCGATATACAGGAGGAGGGCCTGCGCGAGACGCTTGACCTCGTCGAAAAACTCGGCGGTTGGGGGACGGTTCAGCGGTGCGACGTGCGTGATTTCAGTCAGCTCGCGGCCTTGGCGCAGACCTGCTCCGAGCGGCTCGGCGGAGCGGACGTGTTGATCAACAACGCAGGGGTCGCTTCCGGTGGGTTGTTTTCGGACCTTACATTGGAGGATTGGGACTGGCAGCTCAGCGTCAACCTGATGGGCGTGGTGAAGGGTTGTAAGGCATTCATGCCGATGCTACTCGAGCAGCGAAGTGGCCGGATCATCAATATCGCTTCGATGGCAGCGCTCATGCAGCCGCCTGGCATGAGCAATTACAATGTAGCCAAAGCAGGCGTCGTCGCGCTTTCGGAAAGCCTGCTGGCCGAACTCGCGCCGCTGGGAATCAAAGTCAACGTTGTCTGCCCATCATTCTTTCAGACCAACCTGCTCTCCTCCTACCGCGGGCCCGATCAGGCGTCCAAGGACCAGATAGCCAAACTGCTTCAAAGTTCGCCCATCAGCGCTGCCCAGGTCGCCGAGGCGATTCACGAGCAAAGCGAGGCTGACCGATTCATGATTCTTCCCCATGACAGTGGCAAGGAGGCCTGGGCGCTCAAGCAATCCAATCCTCAGGCGATCTACGACGAGATGACCCGCCTGGCAGTGAAGCGGCTGGAAAGCGTCGGGCGCTAGTGGTTGCCGGGGCGTTGGCCTGTATCAGCAGGCCGGCGTTGTGGCACAATAGGCGCTGCCCTGATTCCGGATTTCTTCTACGCATGGCGGTGTTCATCGTCCTTGGCTTTGCGCATGGCCATTGAGCTTCGCAGAGTGGCTTTTCTGTTGTGGCCGGGTACCCATCCGGCCACACTCATGCCTGCATTGGCGGTGCTGCGCTCGGCCAACAGGATGGCTCCCGAGCCCTGTTACGCGGTCGAATGTTATACGCTCGATGATCGACCCATTCTCACCGACGAGGGCTGGCAGTTTCCTGCCAGACCTTGGCCGGGGGAGGCGAGCGACATTGGCCGGTTATGGGTGGTCGCGGACAATGCCGATCTCCCGGAAAGTCTCGCCCCCCAACTGGCCTCGCAGTGGCGATCGATGGCTCGTGATGGGGTTGCGCTTGGCGCCATCGAGGCGGGCGTGTTTGCCCTGGCGCTGGCGGGGTTGCTGGATGAGCACCGCTGTGCCGTGCATTGGCGGCTCGCCGATGAGTTTCGCGAGCAGTTTCCGCTGATTCAGGCCAGCACGCAGCTGTTCGAGATCGACCGCAGCCGGGCGACCGCCAGTGGCGGGCAGGCCACTGTGGACCTGTTCCTGGCGCTGCTCGCGGAAGAGCACGGGGCAGACCTGGCGGCGCTGGTGGCCGAGGACCTGGTACTCGAACGGACGCGGGAAGGTAGCGAGCGCCAGCGCATTCCGTTGCGGAACCGGTTGGGTGCCACGCACCCGAAGCTCACGCAGGCCGTGATTCTGATGGAATCCAACATCGAAGAACCGCTGACCACCGATGAGATAGCCCGTCATGTATGCGTGTCGCGTCGTCAGCTGGAAAGAATCTTCAAGCAGTACCTCAACAGCGTTCCATCGCAGTACTATCTGGAATTGCGGCTAAACCGGGCGCGGCAGATGCTCTTGCAGACGAGCAAGTCGATCATTCAAATCGGCCTGTCCTGCGGTTTTTCTTCGGGACCGCATTTTTCCAGTGCCTATCGCAATTGTTTTGGAATTACCCCGCGGGAAGATCGCAACCAGCGGCGTGCGCAGCAGGCGATGGAGCAATGAACCTATTCAGTTACGCCCCGATGGGGCTCAGGAGAGCGGGATGACGCAGTCCATGCAGGTCAAACGGTCCGACTTCGATCGGGTGATGGTTCCCAATTACGCGCCGGTCGACATGATTCCGGTGCGTGGAGAAGGCTCACGCCTCTGGGACCAGCAGGGCCGAGAATACGTTGACCTCGCTGGCGGCATCGCGGTGAACGCCCTGGGACACGCCCATCCTGCGCTGGTTGAGGCGCTTACTGCGCAGGCCGGCAAGCTGTGGCACGTCTCCAACGTTCTGACCAATGAGCCTGCCCTGCGTCTGGCAAGCAAACTGATCGATGCGACCTTTGCTGAAAAGGTTTTCTTTGCCAATTCCGGTGCCGAGGCCAACGAGGCGGCTTTCAAGCTGGCTCGTCGCTATGGTCATGACCGGGGCGGCGAGAACAAGCACAAGATCATCGCCTGCACCAACAGTTTCCATGGACGCACCTATTTCACCGTTAGCGTCGGTGGGCAGCCGAAATATTCCCAGGGTTTCGGGCCGGCAATCGGCGGCATCGAGCATGTCCCCTATAACGATCTGGAGGCGCTGCGCCAAGCCATGACCGACGACACCTGTGCGGTGGTCGTCGAGCCGATCCAGGGCGAAGGCGGCGTGATCCCGGCGGACGAGGGCTACCTGCAGGCAGTCCGCGACCTGTGCAATGCCCATGACGCGTTGCTCATCTTCGACGAGGTGCAGAGTGGAATGGGGCGTACCGGCAAGCTTTTCGCCTACATGCACGTCGGCGTGACGCCGGATATTCTCACCAGCGCCAAGAGCCTCGGCGGCGGCTTCCCGATTTCCGCCATGCTCACCACCGACCGTATTGCCGCCCATTTCTCGGTAGGGACCCACGGCAGCACTTACGGGGGTAACCCGCTGGGTTGCGCGGTAGCCGAGCGTGTGCTGGATATCGTCAATACCCCGGAGGTGCTCGAGGGTGTTCAGGCACGTCATCAGCAGCTCTCTGACGGGCTCAAGCGGATTTCCGCCGAACTGCCGATTTTCGAGCAGATCCGCGGACGTGGCCTGCTGATGGGGGCGGTTCTGAATCAGGACTGGAAGGGACGGGCGCGGGAGGTGCAGGAAGCAGCGCAACGTGAGGGCTTGTTGGTGTTGCAGGCCGGTCCGGATGTCATGCGTCTGGCGCCCAGTCTCATCATAACGCCCGAGGATATCGTCGAAGGCCTGGCACGTCTGCGTCGCGCCATCAGCAGCTTGCACGGCTAGAAGCGAAGATCGCGATGCTCATTCAGCGCCTCTGTACTCTTGACGACTTGCCAGAAATAGAGCGGCTTGCCGCTGCCAGCCCGGTTGGAGTCACCGCGCTGCCTGCCGAGCCTGAGCGCCTGGCGGGTATAGTCGAGGCATCGATTGCCTCACTGTCGGAAGAGGTCACCTTTAGTGGTGAGGAGCGTTATTTTTTCGTGCTGGAAGACGTCCTGCAGGGTCGTCTGGTCGGCTGCAGCAGCATCGTCGCTGCGGCCGGCTTCAGTCAGCCATTCTATACCTTCCGAAACGAAATGTTTCTGCACGCTTCCCGCGAGCTGGGACTGCATAACCGTATCCATGTTCTGTCGCTTTGCCATGACCTGACTGGCCACAGTCTTCTGGCCGGCTTCCATCTCGACGAGGCGCTACAGGCGGACCCGGATGCTCTGGCCCTGAATGCCCGGGGGCGCTTGTTGTTCATGGCTTCTCATCCGCAGCGTTTTGCGGAGTCAACTGCCGTGGAGATTGCCGGTGTGAGCGACCACTCGGGCAACGCACCTTTTTGGGATGCGGTTGGGCGGCACTTCTTTGCGGTCAGTTATATGGAGGCAGAGCAGATAGGCAGCAACCGAGGCAGGCATTTCCTCGCCGAGCTTATGCCAGGGTATCCGATTTACGTCCCCATGCTGTCGGATGCCGCACAGGAGGTTATCGGACAAGTGCATCCCGGCGCTGAGGCCATCTTCGATGTGCTGTTGCACGAAGGCTTCGAAACCGATGATTACATTGATCTGTTCGACGGGGGGCCGGTCGTGCATGGTCGAACGGCCAACCTGCGCAGTGTAGCGGACAGTCAGATGGCCGTGGTTACGCTCGGCGAGATGCGTCCAGGGCCGCGCTGGCTGGTTGCTATGCCGGAGGTTCGCGGTTTTCGCGCCGGCGTAGTGACCGTCGCCTGGACGCCGGGCGAGCCGCTGCAGCTCGATGAACAGCACGCCCGATGGCTTGGCGTGACAGAAGGCGATTCGGTTCGCCTGGTCGGGGGAGACTGACATGCTGGTTCGTAGCGCCCGCCTGTCCGACCTGACTAGCCTCATGGAGCTGGCATCATTTGCTGGGGCCGGGCTCACGTCCCTGCCGGCCAGCGAGGAAAACCTTGCTCGGCGCCTGCGCAATGTCGAAGCGAGTTTCGCCGGCGGCGTGCCCCCGGCAGAGGCGGATTACCTGTTCGTCCTCGAGAATCCACTCGGCGCAGTGGTCGGTACCACCGGCATGCTTGCAGCCGTAGGACTGCGCGAGCCCTGGTACAACTACCGGATGGGACTCACTGTGACTGCCAGCCGCGAGCTGAATATCTATCGCCAGCAGCCAACCCTGTTTCTGGTAAATGATCTTACTGGCGCTACTGCGCTCTGCTCGCTTTATGCGCCCCCTGAGCAGCGAAGTTCGGAGATCGGACGCCTGCTGTCGAAGGCTCGCTTTCTGCACATGGCAGAGTTTTCCGGCGACTTCTCCCCTCGCGTGATCGTCGAAATGCGCGGAGTGTGCGATGTCGACGGCCGCTCGCCGTTCTGGGACAGTCTCGGTCGGCATTTTTTCCGCATGGAGTTCGCCCGGGCGAACTACCTCACCGGAATCGGCAGCAAGGCGTTCATCGCTGAGATGATGCCGCGCTTTCCGTTGTATGCCTGCTTTCTCAGTCAGGCCGCCCAGGCGGCGATCGGGTGCGTTCATCCTGATTCCGAATCGGCGCTGGCCATCGCGCAGGAGGAGGGTCTGAGTTACCAGGGTTATATCGATATCTTCGACGGTGGCGCGACGCTCGAAGCGCCGCTACAGCAGATTCGCGCAGTGCGCGAGAGTCGCTTGCTGCTTCTGGCAGTCGGTACGCCAGGTGAAGATGCGCGCCCGTACATGATTCACAACCGAGCGAGGGCCGGCTGTCGCATTGCCTGCGGGGCGGGGCGCGTCGCGGCGGGTACGCTGGTCGTTGCGGCAGAAACCGCGGAACGTCTGGGCTTGAGGGCAGGAACGCCGATTCGGGCGGTCAGCCTGGATCCTGAATCAAGGCTTGGTTGACCTCTTACCTTCCAATTGTCCGAGCAATCGGCAGCGACTATCGCGACGATAGTCGCTGAGCCCGTTTCATCGAGTGCAAGGGGCGCTTTTATACCTATATAATGCGGCTTTTGCCGGCGATTCATCTGCCGTGCGGCCGACCGTCTAGTGGTAAGGGATATATGAAAAGCGCTGAGATCCGTGAAGCCTTCCTCCGCTTCTTCGAAGAGAAGGGTCACACCCGTGTCGCATCGAGTTCGCTGGTACCAGCGAACGACCCCACCCTGCTGTTCACCAATGCCGGGATGAATCAGTTCAAGGACTGTTTTCTCGGCTTGGAAAAGCGCGCCTACACCCGTGCCGTGAGTAGCCAGAAGTGTGTCCGTGCCGGCGGTAAGCACAATGACCTGGAAAACGTCGGCTATACCGCTCGCCATCACACATTCTTCGAAATGCTTGGAAACTTCAGCTTCGGCGACTACTTCAAGCGCGATGCGATCCTCTATGCCTGGGAGTTTCTGACTTCGCCGAAATGGCTGGGCCTGCCGGCCGAGCGTCTATGGGTTACCGTCTATGCCGACGATGACGAGGCCTACGACATCTGGAACAAGGAAGTCGGTGTGCCGGCCGAACGCATGGTACGGATCGGCGACAACAAGGGCGCGCGCTATGCGTCCGACAATTTCTGGGCAATGGGCGATACCGGACCCTGCGGCCCCTGCACCGAGATCTTCTTCGATCACGGGCCGGACATCTGGGGCGGCCCTCCGGGTAGTCCTGACGAGGATGGCGATCGCTACATCGAGATCTGGAACAACGTCTTCATGCAGTTCAACCGCACCGCCGACGGCGTCATGCATCCGCTACCGGCACCCAGTGTCGATACCGGCATGGGGCTCGAACGTATCAGTGCGGTGATGCAGAAGGTTCATGCCAACTACGAAATCGATCTGTTTCAGAGCCTGCTTGACGCCGCGGCTGAAGCTATTGGTTGCGAGCAGGACAATGCGGCCTCGCTCAAGGTGGTAGCAGACCATATCCGTTCGTGCAGTTTTCTGATTGCCGACGGTGTAATTCCTTCTAACGAGGGTCGCGGTTACGTATTGCGTCGTATCATTCGGCGCGCCTGCCGGCATGGCAGCAAGCTCGGTGCCAGCGGTCCCTTCTTTCATCGTATCGTTCCGGCACTGGTTGCTGAGATGGGCGACGCCTTCCCAGAGTTGAAGACGCAGCAGGCGCAGATCGAGCGAATCCTGAAGGCGGAAGAAGAGCAGTTCGCCAAGACTCTGGAGCAGGGGCTGCGCATTCTCGAACAGGACCTGGCTGGTCTTGAGGGCTCGCAGATTCCGGGTGACGTGGTGTTCAAGCTGTACGATACCTATGGCTTTCCGATGGATCTGACCGGAGACATCGCCCGCGAGCGCGGATTAACGCTGGATGAGGAAGGCTTCGAGGCTGCGATGGAGCAGCAGCGTGAGCGGGCCCGCTCGGCCAGTCAGTTCGGTATGGATTACAACAGCCTGGTCAAGATCGACGCTGAAACGCGGTTCCAGGGTTACGAAGCCACCAGTGGAAACGGCGTCATCGTGGCCCTGTTCCGTGACGGTGTAGAGGTCGAGCAACTGAGCGAAGGCGAGCAGGGCGTCGTGGTTCTGGATCAGACGCCCTTTTATGCCGAGTCCGGCGGCCAGGTCGGTGATACCGGCTATCTTGAAGGCGCAGGGGTGCGCTTCGATGTGCGCGATACCACCAAGGCGGCCAGTGCACATCTGCACCACGGCATCGTTGCCAGCGGCAGTCTCTCGGTGGGGGCGACCGTCGGCTGTCGCGTGGATGATGGTGTGCGCCAGGCTACCAAGCTCAACCATTCGGCAACGCACCTCCTGCATGCCGCCTTGCGTCAGGTGCTGGGCGAGCACGTGCAGCAGAAGGGTTCTCTGGTAGACAGCCAGCGCTTGCGATTCGATTTTGCGCACTTCGAGGCGATTCGTCCGGAGCAGCTGCGTACACTGGAAGACATCGTCAACCAGCAGATTCGACTGAACACCGAAGTTCGCATCGAACTGACCGATGTCGAGACGGCCAAGGCCAAAGGGGCCATGGCGCTGTTCGGCGAGAAGTACGGGGCTGAGGTGCGTGTACTGACAATGGGCGACGGGTTCTCCGTGGAGTTGTGTGGCGGTACACACGTCAGCCGCACAGGGGATATCGGCCTGTTCAAGATCACCAGCGAGGGCGGGATCGCAGCCGGCATTCGCCGCATCGAAGCAGTTACCGGGGCAGGCGCACTGGATTGGGTCAACACCGCCGAAGAGCAGTTGCGTCAGGCCGCCGGGCTGGTCAAGGGCTCGCGTGACAACGTGCTGGAAAAACTCGCTACGCTGGTCGAGCGTAATCGGCAGCTGGAAAAGGAGGTCGAGCAGCTCAAGGCGAAGGCAGCCAGCGCTGCAGGTTCCGATCTGGCTGCTGCGGTGCGTCAGGTCAATGGCATGCAGGTGCTGGTGCAGCGCGTCGACGGACTGGACGGCAAGGGCCTGTTGGCGCTGGTCGATCAGCTGAAAAACAAGCTTGGTTCGGCCGTGGTGTTGCTTGGCGGTGAGCTTGAAGGAAAGGTAGTGCTGGTCGCCGGCGTTACCAAGGATCTGACCGGGCAGGTAAAAGCTGGCGATCTGATTCGCACCACTGCAGCAGCGGTGGGCGGGAAGGGTGGCGGTCGGCCGGATATGGCCCAGGGCGGGGGTACGGAGGTGGAGGCGCTGGATCAGGCCCTGGAAGCTGCGCTCGCCACGTTGAGCGGCAAATAGATCGTATGCGGGCGCTCCGGTGAGTGGCCCGATTTTTACTAACCGGTATCGGTGTTGGGGGTTGGCGCGAGAAAATGGCACTCATTGTCCAGAAGTTTGGCGGTACCTCGGTCGGCAGCGTTGAGCGCATTCGCCAGGTAGCGGAGAAGGTCAAGGGCTTCCGTGAGCGAGGCGATGATCTGGTTGTGGTGGTTTCTGCCATGAGTGGGGAAACCAATAGGCTGATCGCACTGGCGCGCGAGATGCAGTCCGAACCGGACGCGCGTGAGCTGGATGTGATCATTTCGACGGGCGAGCAGGTCACCATAGGCCTTCTGGCGATGGCGCTCAAGGCAATCGATGTGCCGGCTGTTTCCTACACGGGCCCTCAGGTCCGGATCGTGACCGACAGTGCTTTCAACAAGGCACGCATTCAGCATATCGATGATCAGCGCATTCGCGCTGATCTGGCTGCCGGCAAGGTGGTCATCGTGGCGGGCTTCCAGGGTGTGGATGAGCAGGGCAATATCACTACCCTGGGGCGCGGCGGCTCCGACACCACCGGTGTTGCGCTGGCAGCAGCGCTCAAGGCGGACGAATGCCAGATCTATACCGATGTGGACGGGGTCTATACAACCGATCCGCGGGTAGTCGAAAGTGCGCGGCGCCTGGACAAGATCACCTTCGAGGAGATGCTCGAAATGGCCAGCCTCGGGTCCAAGGTGCTGCAGATTCGGTCCGTGGAATTCGCTGGAAAATATAACGTGCCGCTGCGCGTTCTTCACAGTTTCAAAGAGGGTCCCGGTACCCTGATCACTCTCGAGGATGATGCATCAATGGAACAACCCGTCATTTCCGGCATCGCGTTCAACCGTGACGAAGCCAAGCTGACGATCCGCGGCGTACCGGACACCCCCGGCGTGGCCTTCAAGATCCTCGGTCCGGTGAGTGCTGCCAATATCGAAGTAGACATGATCGTGCAGAACGTGTCGCAGGATAACACCACCGATTTCACCTTCACGGTGCACCGCAACGACCTGCGCAAGGCAGAAGAGGTGCTACACAAGGTGGCGACAGAGATTGGCGCGCGTGAAGTCGGGGGAGACGGCAAGATTGCCAAGGTTTCGATTGTCGGCGTAGGTATGCGCTCCCACGCTGGTGTCGCCAGCCGCATGTTCGAGGCGTTGTCCCGGGACGGCATCAATATCCAGATGATCTCTACTTCGGAAATCAAGATTTCCGTGGTTATCGATGAGAAGTACCTGGAGCTTGCGGTTCGCTCGTTGCACAGCGCCTTCGATCTGGATTCCGAGCCGGTTGATCGCGTGTAATGGTGCGTCCCTCACGGACAGTCGTGGGGGCACATCGATGGACCCGTCACCAAGGTGGCGGTGTGCTATTCGAACGCAAGTTCCGCACTGCACTTTAATGGTTCAACGGGTTGGAGTTAACCGGGCATGCATCGAACCCACAGTGCTTAGCGTGGTCAACATTCATGCCAGCGAGGCGGCCGACAGGCAACAAGCCGGAAATTTTGCAGAATGCAGTGTCCTGATCAAAGCAAGGAGAATGGAATGCTAATTTTGACTCGTCGGGTCGGTGAGACTCTGATGGTAGGTGATGAAGTGACGGTAACCGTGCTGGGCGTGAAGGGTAACCAGGTGCGTATTGGCGTGAATGCACCCAAGGAAGTGGCCGTACATCGCGAAGAAATCTACCAGCGTATTCAGAAAGAAAAGGGCGAAGAACCTGGCGCCTGAATTTCTCTAAATTTTTCATTGCATTAGGTAATGCGCAAAGGTAATATTCTGCGCGTTACGGAGAGGTGGCCGAGTGGCTGAAGGCGCTCCCCTGCTAAGGGAGTATACCTCAAAAGGGTATCGCGGGTTCGAATCCCGCCCTCTCCGCCACTTAGTGGTTATAGTTGTACGTCAAGCGTTAGTTTCTGAATTTAAAAGAAAAAAATGTTTGACAGAGATAATTCTCCCTCTATAATACGCCCCACAACGCACTCGTAGCTCAGCTGGATAGAGTACTCGGCTACGAACCGAGCGGTCGGAGGTTCGAATCCTCCCGAGTGCGCCATATGAAGAAACCCACTGACTTGTCAGTGGGTTTTTTTTCGCCGGTGGAATAACGCCGGCTGAGCTGTACCTAAAAGCCTGCTAGGCTTGGTTCAGGTCGTCAGGGCCGGGCGTTCCAGGGCGCCCACCCTTGGCTGAAGTATTACCCAGGTGCAATGGCGCCTGTCAGGGAAGTGCTCCATGTCCGAAATCAATCGCAAATCCCCCGAAAGCCTGCAGGATCGTCTCGAGCAGGTGGTTCAACTGCTCAAGCGTCACCAGTTGGTCGAATCTTTGGTGCACCGCCAGGAAGGGCGGAACCGGGACGTTATCGAGCCATTGGTTCATCGACAGAATGTAAGTGAGCTGCAGCGCAAGCTGGATGAGCTGCATCCGGCTGATATCGCCTTCATTCTCGAATCATTACCCCTGGAAGAGCGTCTTGCCGTCTGGCAATTGATCCGCTCCGAGCGTGATGGGGAAATTCTGCTGGAGGTCTCGGACGCAGTCCGTGAAACCCTCATAGCAGACATGGACAATCAGGAGATCATCGCCGCCGCGACTGGATTGGACGCCGACGAGCTAGCTGATCTGGCACCCGATCTGCCCCGTGACGTCGTTCGCGAACTGATGGATACGCTGGACGCCCAGCAGCGTGAGCGGTTGAAATCTGCACTGTCCTACGACGAGGATCAGGTCGGGTCGCTGATGGACTTCGATATGGTCACCATTCGTGATGACGTATCGCTGGAAGTCGTCAGTCGCTACCTTCGGCGTTTCGACGCGCTACCGGATCACACGGACAAGCTCTTTGTGGTAGACAACGAGGGGCTTCTGAAGGGTGTCTTACCCATCAAGCGCTTGCTGGTCGGCTCACCCGATGCACTGGTTGCGGATGTGATGTCGGATGATCCGGTCTATTTCAATCCGCTCGACGACGCCGGTGAGGCGGCCCAGGCTTTCGAGCGCTATGACTTGATTTCTGCGCCTGTAGTGGATGACCAGGGTAGGCTGTTTGGTCGTCTGACAATCGATCAGATGGTGGACTACATCCGGGAGGAAAGCGAGGCGGAAGTCCTTAATGCGGCAGGTCTGCGTGAAGAGGAAGATATTTTTGCCTCAGTGTGGAAGTCGGTGCGGAACCGCTGGGCCTGGTTGGCGATCAATCTATGCACCGCGCTCATTGCTTCACGGGTCATCGGTCTGTTCGAAGGGTCCATCGAACAGTTGGTTGCCCTTGCGGCTCTGATGCCCATCGTCGCGGGGATCGGCGGTAATTCCGGTAACCAGACGATTACCATGATCGTTCGAGGTATAGCCACCGGACAGGTACAGGTGGCGCATGGGAGGCGGCTGATCCGCAAGGAGACTTCGGTCGCACTGATCAACGGTCTGTTCTGGGGCGTGGTCCTGGCTGGCATCGCCTATGTGCTTTATGACAACGCACCCCTGTCGGTGGTGTTGCTCGCAGCGATGACACTGAACATGCTTCTGGCCGCTTTCATGGGGGTGATCATCCCGCTTCTTCGGCTGCGTCTCGGAGCCGATCCTGCATTGGGGTCCAGTGTGATGATCACAGCGATTACCGACAGCGGTGGGTTTTTCATTTTCCTCGGTCTGGCGACCGTTTTCCTTTTATAAGCGAGGCTGATCCCGTTGGATAATGTCGCCTGGATTGCCAAAAATGTCACATGAGGATACATTGGGCCGGTTTTGCGTGGTGTCAGCGTCCTCGCGCCCGAGTTGGCGCCTTGCCTTTTTTGACGTTGTCGAATTGAAACGGGCACGCGCTGCGACACGTGCGGCCTATCAAAAAGAGCGGAGCTAGAATGAATTCAACCGAACTGCTGATGGAAGGCGTAGAGCTGATGGCTCTCGGTATGGGATCAGTGTTTGTCTTTCTGATTCTCCTGGTTGTGGTCACCACGTTGATGTCGAAGGTGCTAGGCCGATACTTCCCCGAAGCCGCTCCGGCTCCCAAACCGGCACCACGATCTGCCGCAGCACCTGCTGCTGCCGTCGATCCCGAAATTCTGGCTGTGATTGGAGCTGCCATCAAGCAGCACCGCGATCGCCGCCGCAGCTGAATTACTAGCGCACCCTTTCGATTATCAAAACTCCAATAAGGCCATAACCCTATGACCGATACCAAGAAGCCCCTGGGCATTACCGATGTGATCCTGCGTGACGCGCACCAGTCGATTCTGGCTACCCGCATGCGTCTGGAGGATATGCTGCCTATCGCCGGAAAACTCGACGACGTCGGGTTCTGGTCTGTCGAATCCTGGGGTGGGGCGACCTTTGACGCCTGCATCCGATATCTGGGTGAGGATCCATGGGAGCGGATTCGTGAACTCAAGAAGGCGATGCCCAAGACGCGTCAGCAGATGCTGCTGCGCGGTCAGAACCTGCTCGGTTATCGGCATTATGCTGACGATGTAGTTGAGAAATTTGTCGAGCGGGCTGCGGTGAATGGTGTCGATGTATTCCGCGTCTTCGACGCGATGAATGACCCGCGCAATCTGCAGACCGCGCTGCAGGCCGTGAAGCGTCAGGGCAAGCACGCCCAGGGCACCATTTCCTACACCACGAGCCCGGTGCATACCATCGAAATGTGGGTGGATCTGGCCAAGCAGATCGAGGACATGGGCGCGGATTCGATTGCGATCAAGGACATGGCAGGCATCCTTACCGCCTATACCGCCTTCGATCTGGTATCACGCCTGAAATCGACGCTGAGTATTCCGGTTCATATGCAGTGCCATGCAACTGCAGGGCTCTCCACCGCCGCCATTCTCAAGGCAGCGGAAGCCGGCATCGACAACGTCGATACGGCCATTTCGTCGCTTTCGATGACCTATGGACACTCGCCGACCGAATCGGTCGTTGCCATTTTTCAGAACACCGATCGTGACACAGGGCTCAATCTCGAGTTGCTCGAAGAGATCGCTGCCTATTTCCGTGAAGTGCGGAAGAAGTACGCCAAGTTCGAGGGCAACCTCAAAGGGGTCGATTCGCGAATTCTGGTGGCTCAGGTGCCTGGCGGCATGCTGACCAACATGGAAAGCCAGCTCAAGGAGCAGGGCGCCAGCGACCGCTTCGACGAAGTCCTTGCGGAGATCCCGCGAGTACGGGAAGACCTCGGTTTCATCCCGTTGGTGACGCCCACTTCACAAATCGTTGGTACTCAGGCGGTCATCAATGTGCTGACTGGTGAGCGCTTCAAGTCGATTACCAAGGAGACTGCCGGCATCCTGAAGGGCGAATACGGCGCGGCGCCGGCGCCTTTCAATGCAGAGCTGCAAAAGCGCGTGCTGGATGGTGCTGAAGCGATTACCTGTCGCCCAGCCGATCTGCTTGAGCCGGAAATGGACAAGCTTAGCGCCGAGCTGAAAGCGATAGCCGAGGAGAAGGGCATCAAGCTTGCCGCCGACGAAATCGACGATGTGCTGACTTACGCCCTGTTCCCGCAGATCGGCCTCAAGTTCCTTGAGAATCGTGGCAACCCGGATGCCTTCGAGCCGGTACCGACTGGTAAGGAAGCAGCGCTTCCGGTTGCCAAGCCGGGCGAGTCGGAGACCTATA
This sequence comes from Pseudomonas sp., assembly GCA_030603065.1. GTDB lineage: Bacteria > Pseudomonadota > Gammaproteobacteria > Pseudomonadales > Pseudomonadaceae > Halopseudomonas. The sequence goes on along the minus strand of JAUVYN010000019.1, from coordinate 4,157 downwards.
CCGTCACCGTCAATGGCAAAGAGTTCGTGGTTCAGGTCGCGGACGGTGGTGACATCACCGGAATCAAACCGGTAGGCGCCGCTCCCACCGGTTCCGCAGCTGCTCCCGCCGCGCTACCTGCTGGTGGTGGAGAGCCTCAGGCTGCACCGCTGGCCGGCAACATCTTCAAGGTACTGGTTCAGCCAGGTGATGCGGTCGAGGAAGGCGACGTCGTCATCATTCTCGAGGCGATGAAGATGGAAACCGAAGTACGTGCCTTCAAAGCCGGCACCATCGGTTCGGTCAACGTCAAGGTCGGCGACGCGGTAGTGGTCGGCGATGCACTGCTGACCATCGGCTAAGGGAGCTCGTCATGCAAAAGCTTGTTGACCTGTGGCAAACCACAGGTCTGTACCACTTCGAGTTCGGCTCGGTAATCATGATCCTGGTGTGTTTCTGGATGATTTACCTGGCGATTCGCAAAGGCTTCGAGCCGCTGCTGCTGATTCCGATCGGCTTCGGTGGCATTCTCGCCAACTTGCCGGTGGCGGGTATCGCGGAGTCGGGCGGTTTGCTCTACATGCTCTATGAGGTGGGCCTGCCGACCACGCTGTTCCCGCTGCTCATCTTCATGGGTGTCGGAGCCATGACGGATTTCGGTCCGATGCTGGCCAATCCACGCACCCTGTTGCTTGGCGCTGCTGCACAATTCGGCATCTTCGGCACCTTGCTTGGTGCGCTGGCGCTTACCGCCTGGGGGGTTCCCGGCTTCGAGTTTTCGATTCAGGAGGCTGCCTCGATCGCCATCATTGGTGGTGCGGACGGTCCTACCTCGATCTTCGTGACCTCGCAGCTCGCACCGCACCTGCTAGGTCCGATTGCTGTCGCCGCCTATGCGTACATGGCGCTGGTGCCGATGCTGCAACCGCCGATCATGCGGGCGCTGACCAGTGAAAAAGAGCGTGCAATCACCATGACGCAGTTGCGTGTGGTCACCAAGACCGAGAAGATCATCTTCCCACTCGCTCTGCTGATGCTGGTGGCCCTGCTGCTGCCGTCAGCCGCACCTCTGGTGGGTATGCTCTGCTTCGGCAATCTGCTCCGCGAGTGTGGCGTGGTGGAGCGTCTGGCTGACACGGCGCGCAACGCGTTGATCAATATCGTGACTATTGCGCTGGGCCTGGCGGTGGGCTCCAAGTTGACCGCTGAGTCCTTCCTGCAGCTCACCACTCTCGGCATCATGGTACTGGGCATGGTGGCGTTCTGCGCAGGCACGGCGTCCGGGGTGATCATGGCCAAGCTGATGAATCTGGTCAGCAAGCAGCCCATAAACCCGCTTATTGGCTCTGCCGGTGTTTCGGCGGTACCGATGGCTGCACGTGTATCCAACAAGATGGGTCTGGAGGCCAATCCGCAGAACTTCTTGCTCATGCACGCCATGGGTCCGAACGTGGCGGGGGTCATTGGCTCTGCCGTAGCGGCAGGTGTATTGCTGAACTTCGTCGGTTGACGAAGTTCGGCCGGACACAAAAAACCCGCTCGATGAGCGGGTTTTTTGTGTCCGGAGGAGAAGTCAGGACGCTTCTTCTACCAGCAGTGCAAGTAGCGCGTTCTGCTGACGACGGCTCATCTCGCGGAAACGCACCAGCAGTTCCTGCTCGGTGTTGCTGAGCCCATCCAGCGCCTTGTCATTGAGAGCTTGCCGGCTCGGCTGTTCGGGCAGAGTGGGAAGATCCAGCAGGCTGTGCTCGAGCCGGGCGATGATTTCCGAATTCATACTCCGGTGATGTTGCTTGGCGACCTCGGCAATACGGTCACGCATGCCTTGCGGTAAGCGGACTACGAATTTGTCCGCTGTCCGGCTGGTATAGTGTTGGATTGCAGTTTTCATAGGGCAACGATATCGCTTTGTCTAATTGGTTTATGCTGATGAACCGGACCAGCTTGGCTCCCCGCCTCCCGTTCATCGCTGTCGGTTGGGAAAATAACGCCCATGACTGCAGACAACAGGTTTCAGGTGTTTACTTAGCTTTATACGCAATTTTTTCGCAATGGTAATGTAGCGACAGAAAAATGTCCTCAGTTTTGTGACGTAATTCAGACGCATGGCGATTTGGCAGCATAAAACAACAGATACGCAAGTGTTCAAAGGGGACGCATATCGCGGTAATATGCGCCCGGTCCTAAGGATCTTAACATACCGCGCTTGTAGCTCAGCTGGATAGAGCAACCGCCTCCTAAGCGGTAGGTCCCCGGTTCGAATCCGGGCTCGCGCACCAGTCTCGGGGCCTGCAGCGTCAGCTGCAGGCCCTTGCAGCGCTGGAAGCCCTTCCTTCGACAGGAACTCCGAAAACGCTGAAAAGTCCAATCGCTGGCGGCGCGTGCCGCGTCGGTTCGTCTCGCCTGTGGATCCCATTCGTGGTTCCCTCCTTCGCACACCCCTGTCGTCCTGCTTCGGAGTTGCAATGCCCAAGGCCATCACTGCTTTCTCATCACTGTACTTCGCTACGCTGCTAATGCTCATCGGAAGTGGTCTGCTAAGCACCTATATCGGGCTACGCCTCGCGGGGGAAGGGCAGGGGGAGGTGTGGATTGGCGTGCTCACGACGGGCTACTACGTCGGTCTGGTGATGGGCGGATGGGTAGGGCACAGACTGATAGCCGGGGTGGGGCACATCCGTGCATTTGTCGCCAGTGCAGGAGTGGTGACAGCTTCCGTAATTGGCCATGCGCTTACCGTCAGCATAGAAGTCTGGCTGGTACTTCGTGTGCTGGTGGGCATGGCTATGATGTGTCAGTACATGGTGCTTGAAAGCTGGCTGAACGAGCAGGCCGAGTCTCATCAGCGGGGAATGGTATTTGCCAGCTACATGGTCGTGACCTTCCTTGGACTGGCATTGGGTCAGGCGGTCCTGACGGTTATGCCTGATCTGGACATACGTCACATCCTGCTTGTCGCAATGTGCTTTTCGTTGTGCCTCGTGCCGGTGGCCGTCACCAAGCGTTTGCATCCGGCACCACTCCACCCGGCCCCACTGCAAATAAGGTTCTTCATCAGTCGTATTCCCCAGGCGCTCACGACCATTGGCGTATCAGGCCTGCTGCTCGGCTCTTTCTACGGTCTGGCGCCGGTGTTTGCTGCCGGGGTAGGCCTGGCCACCGCCGAGGTCGGCCTGTTCATGAGTGTCACCATCGGTGCGGGTCTGCTGGCGCAATGGCCCACAGGCTGGTTGTCCGATCGACTGGATCGGAGTCGAATGATCCAAATTAACGCAATCCTGCTGACCGGCACCGTGCTGCTGATCGCATTGGCCGGCTTTGGTCAGGCGGGTCTCTTGATATTGACTGCAGTCTTTGGAGTGCTGGCTTTCACCCTATATCCGCTAGCAGTTGCGCTGGCAAACGAGCATGTAGAGCAGGAGGAGCGGGTTATGCTATCTGCCATGCTGCTGGTCACCTTCGGTCTTGGCGCAAGCCTGGGACCGATCATGGGTGCCATGCTGATGCAGGTCTGGGGGCCTGGTATGCTTTACGTGTTCATGGCGCTATGCAGTATGGTGCTGGTAGTGCATGTAAGGCCGGGTCTGGTCACCGGCGAGCATCGAGTTCAGGAAGCTCCCAGCCATTTCATGCCTGCTCCTGGGAATCTGGTGAGTTCACCGCTGGCCGCTGCACTGGATCCCCGGGTAGATGAGCAGGTGGTCGAAGAGCAGATGCGTGACGAGACGGAGTATTCGCTGGTCAGCCGCGATGACGATCAGGAAGATCATCGACCGGGCTAGGCCGCAGCAGGCGCGACCAGGTTTTTAGAATAGGTCGTCTTTCTCGAGTCGTCGAGCTTCGCGCTGAAGGGTGTTGACGTAGCGGTCGATCTGGCGTTGAGCGATAGGACCGGGTTGGCGGAAGCGCAAGCCTGCGCAGGTTTCATCACGGGCTTCGTCGTAGATGGCATGACGAATCTCCAGCGCAACGCTTAGACGCCCGGTTTCCGGCAGGTCAAGGTAGCTTGGCTGAAAAATGTCTCCTGGCTTCAGTTGTGCGCTCTGATCACCGCTGAAGCGCGCCTTGCAACCCGTTGCCGAAATGTCCAACAGGTGCCCGGTGAGCCGCGTGTCTCGCTTGTCGTGGATTAACCCGATCCCGGTCTCGAGCGTTCGGTGAACGGTCGCCCGGTAGGC
>JAUVYN010000157.1 GCA_030603065.1 Pseudomonas sp. | reverse complement strand
CCGCTCATCCAGCCACTCCACAAAACTCTTGATCGCAATGGTCACCAGCGCCAGCCCGGTCAACAGTGACGACACGGCAAAGGCAGCGGTAAACATGTATTCGTTGTAAAGCACCTCAATGTGCAGCGGCATGGTGTTGGTTTCACCGCGAATCCGCCCGGAAACCACGGCTACTGCACCGAACTCACCCAGCGCCCGGGCGTTACACAGGATCACCCCGTAGATCAGGCCCCACTTGATATTCGGCAGGGTTACGTACCAGAAAGTTTTCCAGCCGCTGGCCCCCAGGGTCAGCGAGGCTTCCTCCTCTTCCTTGCCCTGCTGCTGCATCAGCGGGATCAGTTCGCGGGCAATGAACGGCATGGTGCCGAAGGCGATCACGATGATGATGCCGGGCACGGCAAAAATGATCCGCAGGTCATGGGCCGCCAGCCAGGGACCCAGCCAGCCCTGGGAGCCAAACAGGATGACGAAGATCAGCCCGACCACCACCGGAGAGATGGCAAAGGGCATATCGATCAGTGAGATCAGGATCGGCTTGCCACGGAACTCGAACTTGGCAATCGCCCAGGCCGCCGCCACGCCAAACACCATGTTGATCGGCACGACGATCAGTACCACCAGCAGCGACAGCCGGATGGCGGCCAACGCATCCGGCTCGTTGATCGCTGCCCACCAGACCTGCAGCCCCTGCTCGAAGGCGCCATACAGCACGACCGCCAGCGGCAGTACCAGAAACAGCGCGAGAAAGGTCAGGGCTATACCGATCAGGGTCCAGCGCACCCACAGCGGTTCTTCCGTGGCGCGGCGCCAGCGTGCGGCCAGTTCGGGATTGGCTACATAAGTAGAGGTTTGTGTTGTCACAGGAGAATCCTCACAGGCCGCGACGCTGGGTCCACCATTGCAGACCATTGATCAGAAGTAACAGGGCAAAGGCCGCCAGCAACATCACCGTACCGATCGCAGCGGCGCCGTTGTAGTCGTACTGTTCGGCCTTGGCGACGATCAGCAGCGGGGTGATTTCGGTGCGGTAGGGCATGTTGCCGGAGATGAACACGACCGAGCCGTACTCACCCACGGCGCGGGCAAAGGCCAGGGCATAACCGGTCAGCAGCGCCGGCAACAGTGCCGGCAGAATCACCCGGCGAATGGTGGTAAAGCGGCTGGCACCGAGACTGGCCGAGGCCTCTTCGCGTTCAGCCTCCAGGTCTTCCAGCACCGGTTGCACGGTGCGCACCACAAAGGGCAGGCCGATATAGGTGAGCGCCACCACCACACCAAGCTGGGTGTAGGCCACCCTGATCCCGGCCACCTGCAGGTACTGGCCGACCCAGCCGCTGGAGGCGTAGAGGGTGACCAGGGCGATGCCGGCGACGGCGGTCGGCAGGGCAAACGGCAGGTCGACCAGGGCATCAACGATCTTCTTGCCGGGGAAGCGGTAGCGTACCAGGACCCAGGCGACCAGTGCACCGAACACCAGATTGATGGTGGCGCCGATCAGCGAAGCACCGAAGGACAGCCTGTAGGACGCGACAACCTGCGGATGGCTGACCGCGCGCCAGAAGTCGTCCCAGCTCATGAGCGAGGTGTAGAGCAACAGCCCGCCCACCGGAATCAGGAAGATGAACCCCAGGTACAGCAGCGCGAACCCCATGGTCAGCCCGAAGCCGGGTATGACGCGGCGCTTTCTTTCAAGAAACAGCATGTCTCACCTCAGGCGAAAGCCCGGACGTGTAGCGCCCGGGTTGGATTGGAGCGTTCAGCGGCGTGAGATGGACTCGAGGATGGCGTCGAACTTGCCGCCGTCGTTGAAGTGAATTTCCTGGGCCTTCTGCCAGCCGCCGAATACCTCGTCGACGGTGAAGAGATCCAGCTGCGGAAATTTGCTGACGAACTCTTCGGCTATTGCCGGGCTGGTGGGGCGGTAATAGTGCTTGCCGGCCAGACGCTGGGCGTCGTCGCTGTAAAGGTGTTGCAGATAGGCTTCTGCGGCTTCACGCGTGCCCTTGCGATCGACATTCCTGTCCACGACGCTGACCGGCGGTTCGGCGAGGATGCTGGTCGAGGGCACCACGATCTCGAACTGGCCTTTGCCCAGTTGCTCCACGGCCAGGAAGGCTTCGTTTTCCCAGGCGATGAAGGCATCACCTATGCCGCGCTGCACGAAGGTGTTGGTTGCGCCACGGGCACCCGGATCCAGAACTGGCACGTTGGCAAAGAGTCTGGTGACGAAGGCTTCGGCTTTCTGCTCGTCGCCGCCGTTCTGCTTCAGCGCGTAGCCCCAGGCGCCGAGATAGTTCCAGCGTGCACCGCCGGAGGTCTTGGGGTTGGGCGTGATCACTTCGACGTCATCGCGCACCAGGTCGTCCCAGTCCTTGATGTCCTTCGGGTTGCCCTTGCGCACCAGCAGCACAATCGTAGAGGTGTAGGGCGAGCTGTTGTGCGCCAGGCGGTCCTGCCAGCCTTCGGGGATCAGGCCGCCATTCTGACGCAGGGCGTCGATGTCGTAGGCCAGCGCCAGGGTGACCACGTCTGCGTCCAGACCATCGATCACCGAGCGTGCCTGGGAGCCGGACCCGCCATGGGACTGGCGCACGGTGACGCGCTGGCCCTTGGTGCTCTGCCAATGCTTGGCGAACAGGTCATTGTACTCGCGGTAGAACTCGCGGGTGGGGTCGTAGGACACGTTGAGCAGCGTGACGGATTGGGCCGAGGCGGCACCTGCCAGAGAGACACCGGCAAGCAGTCCGGCGATCGAGCGCCAGAGAGTCGAAACGTTTTTCATTGCATTCACCTGTAGTTCAGAAAGTAAGAATCAAACAGCTCGTCGCGGGTTCAGCGACACATTCGCATTGGGTTTCTGCTACAGGGGCACTGGGGCCGACTGGGCAAGGCAAACCGGGTCATGAAGACACTCCTTGGTTTAGCCACACCTCTGGCGATCCAGTCGGAGTGGTGAATTTCGTAACTGTTGAGGCGGGTCCCGTGGTCGGGTCTCAGGATGGCCTTCCGTTGGGGCTGAACCGGAATTTCTCCTTCCGCTCTACCTGAACCACCTGACCGTTGTGGACGGTAATTTCCACTGCGCCGAATTGCAGGCTGCGCAGCGCTTCGGTGATCACGGCAAGCACTCGGGGGTCATCCACGGCCTGTTCTGGCTGAGCTGCAGGCATGGCATCTTCCTTCGCAAGATGGCGCATCAGGCGCCGACGAGAGAAATGCTAGGCGAAGCGAAATATGTTTTAAAATACTATTTCAGAATGTTTTTATGTCTTTTTAGCATATGGCACTCCCGCCAGATCACCCCGATATTTATTCTTTTTTAGAATATTAATATTTTTACAAATTCTTTTAGGGAATTACCGAGCTCGTTTACATTGCGCTTGTCGCACTAAACCGACGCGTCAGCAGCTACTCGTCAACGATCGCTCTGAACGACTCATTCGAATCAAAAGGAGAAGCATCATGAAGAGGTCTTCACCGGCGAGCGCTGTGGCGTCCGCGTTCCTGCTGGCAGTTCCCGCCGTTCAGGCAGCTCTTGTCGAGGATGCGAAAGCCAGCCTCGGCCTGCGCAATTTCTATATCAACCAGGATAACCGCAGCGGCGCGGCCGCCCCCTCGAAAGCCGAGGAGTGGGGGCAGGGTTTCCTGCTCGATTTCAATTCGGGGTATACCGCCGGCCCGGTAGGGCTTGGTTTCGATACGCTCGGCCAGTTCGGTCTGCGCCTGGATTCCGGCGGGCGGGTCGACAAGCCGGGCCGTACACGTAACCCAGGCATCGTATTCCCGCTGGAGGACGGCAGCGCGGTGAGCAATTTCGGTCGGGTCGATTTCACTGGCAAGGCGCGGGTCGCGCAGACCGAGCTGCGCGTAGGCGCGCTGCTGCCGCGTCTGCCGATCCTGACGCCGAATGATGGTCGCCTGCTGCCGCAGACCTTTCGAGGAGCGCAACTGAGCTCAACCGATATTTCCGGTCTCACCCTGCATCTCGGCCAGATCGACAAGGCCAGCGGCCGCGCATCGAGCGATTACGAGGAACTGCGCATCGCCGGCGGGACCAATCGGGTCGACCAGTTCCGTTTTGCTGGCGGT